>NZ_ABZS01000031.1 GCF_000173615.1 Sulfurihydrogenibium yellowstonense SS-5
TTTGGAGAACTTCCACTAAGTCCAGATTTTTTTCTCTTGCTAATCTTAATGCCTCTTCGATTGGAACTATTCCTAAGTTTTTACCTTCGTCGTCAATTAGTCTTACTTCTTTAACTCTGATTTGATTGTTAATTCTTAACTCTTGAATGACTAAAACCTCCTCTGGTTTAATTTAAAATTTTTTTCTAAGATTGAGTGTTTTTTAAACTCCTCGTTTTCCTCCGGAAAATCGATTCTGTAGTGAACGCCTCTGCTTTCCTTTCTTTTCAAAGCTGCTTCGCATATACCTTTTCCAAGAATTATTAAATCTTTGAGATATCTAACATTACAGAATTTATCTATTGAATTGTATAGATTTTCTAAGTCTAAAATAGCACTTTCTAAGCTTTCTTTGCTTCTAATTAGCCCTGCCTTTTCCCACATGACAGTTTTTATATTCTTTAAAACTTCAGCCCTTCCTTCTTTGCTTAACTGTTCTTTCGTTTGTGTTTCATTTTTAATATCTACATTTAATATATTAGCATAAATATTGTGTAAATATACGGTATATGCTGTTTTATATCCGGATACTATGCACTCTAAAAGTGAATTGCTTGCAAGCCTGTTTGCTCCATGAACGCCTGTTGACGAAGTTTCACCAACTGCAAAAAGTCCTTTTATATCCGTTTTTCCATTTAAATCTGCTTTTATGCCACCTATGGTATAATGGGCAGATGGACTTACCGGTATTCTTGTCTCGTTTTCAAGTCCAAATTCTTTTAGCATACTATAAACATTAGGAAATCTCTCTTTAAAGTCAATACCTTTTTCTAATAAAGGTTTTATGTCTAAAAATACTTTATGTCCTTCTTGGTATTTTTTAAATATCGCTTTAGCTACTTCGTCTCTTGGTTTTAGCTCATCGATAAATCTTTCCCCGTTTTCGTCAACAAGTATAGCACCTTCTCCTCTTACTGCTTCTGATATAAGCCATCCTGGTTTTCCTTCTAAGTAAATAGCTGTTGGATGGAATTGAACAAACTCTAAATCCATAAGCTCACAGCCTGCCCTATAAGCAACAGAGATAGTATCACCTGCCACGTTGTAAGCAGAGGTATTTCGTAAATATATTGCACTATAGCCACCTGTTGCTAAAACGATAGATTTAGACCTTATCAATTTTTGACTGTTTCCATCTGATAGGATAATTCCTACGTATCTATCTTCATCTGTTAAAATCTCTTCTAAATAGTAGCCATCTGCTAAGTTTACTTTATCTTTTATATACGACAGCAGAGTTTTTCCTATCTCATAACCTGTTTTGTCTTTTGAGTGTAAGACTCTATTTCTTGAATGTGCCCCTTCTCTTGTAAGTTTAATAAAACCTTTTTCATCTCTATCAAAATTTACACCAATGTTGATTAAATCTATGACCCTTTCTAATCCTTCTTCAACAAGCAGTCTAACGTTTCTTTCTATGCATAGACCTTTACCTGCTTTTAATGTATCTTCATAGTGTAATTCTGTAGAATCTTCCGGAGAGATTGCGGCGGCTATTCCGCCTTGAGCCAGGAAAGAGTTTGACTTGCCGGGCTTTTTCTTTGTTATGAGTAGTGGTTTTATACCAAGCTGCAAGAGATAATAAGCGGTAGAAATGCCGGCAAGTCCGGTCCCAACAATAATCGTATCAACCCTTTCTTCCGGTAATTCTCTCGTATTAAAACAGGTTAAATATCTATTAAACTGCATGTACCTTCAAATCATTTATAATTTCTAAAATTGCTGCATCTAATTTTTTAGGACTGTGTCTTGCATAGTTTCCTTCGTCTAATAAATCTTTTGCATAAACTGTAAGTCCCATTCTTGATAGATTTCCAACATCTGCCACAACAGGCTCTGAATTTTCTTTTAAGTATCTTTTGAGAACTTCATCCGGTGGAATGGTTGTATTTAGTAGCACTGCATTTAAAAATGATGCTTCTTCATCGCCAGCTACTATTTTATTTAGTGCTTTTACATGGTCGGAAGCTGTAAAGCCGTCTGTTTCACCATACTGTGTCATGACGTTGCATATGTAAAGCTTAAAAGCTTTTGAGTTTAATACAGCATCTCTTATATCTTTTATAAGCAAGTTAGGAATTATACTTGTAAACAAGCTACCCGGTCCAAGTATTATCATATCTGCATCTAATATACTATCCACAGCTTTTTGTGGAGCTCTTACATCCTCCGGCTCAAGCCATATTCTTTTTATCTTTGCGATTAATTTTCTACCGTACTCTGTAATTTCAACTTCACCTTTAATAATATTTCCATCTGTAAATTCTGCTACCAAATTTACCATGGAATCTGTAGATGGAATTATATGACCTTTAATTTTTAAGATTTTGGATGTTATTTCAATAGCTTCTAAAAAATCTCCTGTAATTTTTGTCAAAACAGTCAAAAATAAATTTCCAAAGCTATGACCTTTTAGACCTTCACCTTCTTCAAATCTATACTGCATTACTTTTGTTAGTATATCCTCATCTTCAGCCAAAGCTGTGATACAGTTTCTAACATCCCCGGGAGCAGGTATGTTAAGCTCTTTTCTTAAAATTCCGGTGCTTCCGCCATTATCAGAAACTGTAACTATAGCCGTCAAATCCTGTATTATTTCCGGGACAAAATACTTTAATCCTCTTAAAAGTGTACTTAATCCAGTTCCCCCACCAATTGCTACAACTTTCATGATAACTTTCTCCCAAAAAATTTTAAAATTTTTTCCTTATTTGGCTTTTCTATTATACCTTTTTCTGTTATTATAGCTGTAATATTTTCTGCAGGTGTTATGTCAAATGAGTAGTTTATTGCTTTTGATTCTTGTGGCGCAACTTTACAGCAGTGACAGTTTTTTACTTCATCTTCATTTCTTTCTTCAATAGGTATTTCATCTCCAGATTCTAAGTTAAAATCAAAGCTAGAGCTTGGAGCTGCAACATAGAATGGAATATTGTGATGTTTTGCAAGAATTGAAAGGCTATAGGTTCCTATTTTATTCGCTACATCACCGTTTAATGTTATTCTATCGGCACCAACTACGATTACATCTATCATTCCTTTTTTCATTAAAAAGCCGGCTGATGAGTCTGTAATTATATAATGAGGTATTCCCTCCTGCAAAAGCTCCCAAGCGGTCAATCTTGAACCTTGTAGATAAGGTCTTGTTTCATCTACGTAAACGGTTATATCTTTATCATTTTCATATGCAGACCTTATGATTCCAAGAGCTGTTCCCCAGCCGGCAGTTGCCAATGCACCTGTATTGCAGTGTGTTAAAATGTTTGCTTTCTTTGGAATTAAAACCTCTCCGTATCCACCAATTGACCTGTTTGCGTGATAATCTTCTACTTCTATTCTCTTTGCCTCTTTTAAAAGCAGGTTTAAATCATTTCCATATTTTTCATAGATAGATTTCATTCTATCAAGAGCCCAAAACAGGTTTACTGCTGTTGGTCTTGTCTGTTTTAATCTTTCATAAACTTGAATGTAATCAATGCCCTCTTTTATTCCTGTATAAAATCCATACGCTCCAACTATTCCGATTAATGGAGCACCTCTAACAATCATATCTTTTATTGCTTTTTCATAGTCTGCTAAGGTTTCAAGCTTTTCCCATACTAACTCGTGTGGAAGTTTTAACTGATTTATTACGTATAAAACATCGTCTTTAAGTTCTAACGGCTTTATATCTTTTAGCTTTCTCACTCAGCTTCTCCAACAACATCGTATTTATCGATAGTATCTTTTATTCTTACTTTTATAATATCTCCAACATTAACAGGTTCTGTTGTTTCTACGTATACAATGCCGTCTATCTCAAAGGCACTTCTATAGCTTCTTCCTATTGGCAGGGTTTCCCATTCTTCTGAAAATCCATCAATTATTATATCTAATTCTTTTCCTATCAAGCTTTTATTTTTCTGTTCTGTAATGCCTTCTTGCAGTGCCGAAATTTCGTTTAATCTTCTGATTTTTTCTTTTTTTGGGATTTTATCTTTATGTTTTTGGTAAGCAGGCGTTCCTTCTTCATGGGAATATACAAAAACACCAAGCCAATCAAACTGAGCTTCTTGTAAAAAATTTTTCAAGCTTTCAAAATCCTCTTCTGTCTCCATAGGATAGCCTACAATAACAGAGCTTCTAATTGCCATATCCGGCGTGTATTTTTCTTTCCAATCAAGGATTTGATAAAGTTTTTTCTTCCTATATCCTCTCATCATATCTTTTAAGATTTTATCTTCTGAGTGTTGAATTGGCATTTCTATGTAGTGAAGAATTTTTTCACTGTCTTTTATGAACTTAAAGAAATCCTCATCTACTGTTGACGGATAAAGATAGTATAGCCTTATCCATTTTATGCCATCTATTTTTTCAAGCTGCCGCAAAAGTTCAAACAGCATCGGTTTTCCGTATAAATCATATCCGTAGTAGCTTGTATCTTGAGATACGATGTTTAACTCTTTAACGCCTAAATCTGCAAGATATTTTGCTTCTTCTACCAATGCTTCTATTGGCTTACTTCTATGTTTTCCTCTAATGTTTGGAATGGCGCAAAAACTACATGTATGGTCGCATCCTTCAGAGATTTTTAGGTAGGCTGTATGTTTTGGAGTTGATATTATTCTTTTTGTGTTTTCTTTGGGTTTTATGTCAAATAATACTGGAATTTGAGATTGATTTTTTAGGTCGATAAAGTAGTCTACTTCCGGAATTTCTTTTTCAAGTTCTTGTTTATAACGCTCTACCAAACAGCCTGTAACGATTATTTTTTTGTTTGAATTTTGTTTTAGCTTGACAGCTTCTAAGATTGTTTCAATAGATTCTTCTTTTGCAGGCTCAATAAATCCACATGTATTTATCAATATAACATCCGCCTCTTCTGGATTGGCTGTAAAGCTTATGTTTCCTTGGTTTAGTTTTCCAATTAAAACTTCTGTATCTACAAGATTCTTAGGACAGCCTAAGCTTATAAAATTTATCTTTAAGTTTTTCACATAACCCTCTATTTTAAATTTGATTTGAATAAGATAACCTTTTTGACTGAAAATTTCAAGATGGGGTGCTGGAAAGTGTTCCAAAATTTTTATGAGTTTACCTTGTCCGTCATCTTTGGACTGTAAGCCAAAGGATCTTTCTCATTCCTCATAGGTAGGCTACAAACAGAGAAATTTTGAATTTTTTCGAGTTAGACTATCCAGGTCAATTCCTCATAGGTAGGCTACAAACTATATTAGGAAATGCTTTCAGTTTGTCAATGGCGAGTCAATTCCTCATAGGTAGGCTATAAACTAGGAATAAACTCTAAAAGAAGTTGGTACCGATTTGTGTAGCAATTCCTTATAGGTAGGCTACAAACACACAGGCGGTAGGAGAGCCACATGGATTTACTTAGGTCAATTCCTCATAGATAAGCTAATAACCCGTCAACTTTTAACTCAAAAATAAATTCGTAAAAACCTTATTCAATTGCCAAGTTGTAAAACATTATAACACATTTTTAAAAAGTCTGTAATTTAGATAAATCAATAGCTTATACAACTTTAACGTGAGAAGCGAAACGTGAAACGTAAAAAGAATTTCAAATCCGTCTCACATCTCACGTCTCACGTTTCATCTCTTACATAACCCACACGGTTCAGATGTAACTGAGTTATTATTGAAAAAGTGGGAAGAATGGAACGAGCTTTCTAACCCACACGGTTCAGATGTAACCCTCAACCAGGAAAAAAGGGCGGAGTAGATTATAAGGACTTTATAACCCACACGGTTCAGATGTAACTTTAATATGAGGAGGTACTGAGAGATGGAAAAAGTACTTTCTAACCCACACGGTTCAGATGTAACTCGAAGGACACGGAGACGTTGTAGTTATTGAAGTATCCTTTCTAACCCACACGGTTCAGATGTAACATTGGAGGCTGGAACCTTTGTTTTTCGATGTTAAATCTTTCTAACCCACACGGTTCAGATGTAACTTTAATATGAGGAGGTACTGAGAGATGGAAAAAGTACTTTCTAACCCACACGGTTCAGATGTAACAAGTTATTGATAAAATAGGATTTTTTAGTGATTTTACTTTCTAACCCACACGGTTCAGATGTAACTTGTTGAGTTTCAGTATCATCACAATAATCAGTGGGACTTTCTAACCCACACGGTTCAGATGTAACTAAGGATGATTAACTATCCATTAATCTACAAAAGCACTTTCTAACCCACACGGTTCAGATGTAACTTCTGGCCTTGTAGCGGCTGTGATATGGATAGATATACTTTCTAACCCACACGGTTCAGATGTAACCTCAGATAAACTTGACAACTTCTCTTCTGAAATAGCAACTTTCTAACCCACACGGTTCAGATGTAACATAGCAAACGGAGCCTTGAAAGCAGCTGCCAATCTCCTTTCTAACCCACACGGTTCAGATGTAACTGTTGGCAGGCTGTTAGAGTTATTATTAATCTGTTTTCTTTCTAACCCACACGGTTCAGATGTAACGGTAAGCTCTCACTTCATCAGGCTAAATTCTTGGCACTTTCTAACCCACACGGTTCAGATGTAACCTTTATAACCTACAATAGATTTTAAGCAACTTTGCTTCTTTCTAACCCACACGGTTCAGATGTAACCCATGCCACCCACCAGGATGGCATTTGCATACTGATCTTTCTAACCCACACGGTTCAGATGTAACGTAGAAGGAGGAAGCAAAGATGAGAGAATTTTGGTTCTTTCTAACCCACACGGTTCAGATGTAACTTGCCATTTTGCAAGAAAAATTGCAATAGATGAAACCTTTCTAACCCACACGGTTCAGATGTAACAATGAAGATGTTAATGATTAGATTAGTAGAAGTTGACTTTCTAACCCACACGGTTCAGATGTAACGGCGGAAGTAATAGTTACAGAGTATTTTATTTTAGCTTTCTAACCCACACGGTTCAGATGTAACTCAGAGAGATAGAAAACATGTCCGATGAACTAGGAATAGCTTTCTAACCCACACGGTTCAGATGTAACATAAAATAATTGTCAAACTACCTGCCGGCATCACTGCCTTTCTAACCCACACGGTTCAGATGTAACAAGTATAGATGACGACTTTACAGTTATTGATTGTACTCTTTCTAACCCACACGGTTCAGATGTAACTGTAATAAGCATAAACAGAAGCACGCCCGCTTTTTGTCTTTCTAACCCACACGGTTCAGATGTAACCGACGCTACTCTATCTGTATCTGTTTTTTGAACTTCCTTTCTAACCCACACGGTTCAGATGTAACTTTTTAAAGGTTTTGAAGATTTTGATTTTGATTTCGCTTTCTAACCCACACGGTTCAGATGTAACCATGAAACAAACAACCATTTAAACACAGAGAAATTTCCTTTCTAACCCACACGGTTCAGATGTAACATATGGAAAAAATATTCCCAAATAACATATATAAAATCCTTTCTAACCCACACGGTTCAGATGTAACGTACTGTCCAAATCTGTTTAGAAATATTTGAATGCCCTTTCTAACCCACACGGTTCAGATGTAACCCGTTAAATTTTTAATCAAAAATAAAATCGCTTACAGCTTGCTCTATCAATATTCTGATAACTATTATACCAAATTTTTAAAAAACCTGCAAGTTGAAGTTTTTTGCAGCAAACCTCGATATACAGAAAATATATTATTATATTTTATCCTTTAACTTCCTATCACAAGCCAACCGCTGAAAACCCCAAACTCAGAAGCTCGCTGCAAATATCAATCTTTAACTTGCCGATCTCAAAAAATTTTAAAATAAAAAATTACAAATTTTCAAAAAATTAAAAGCTTAAAATTTCAAAATCAAAAAGTTTAATTCAACAAATACTTATAACTACTCTTCAAAAAATCTCTCTCAAACCGTCACTACACAAGCTTAAATCAAACATCAAAAAATAAAATTACATTACCAATACCTTAGCTTCACTGACTTATAAATCATCTCACTAAGCCACTACACAATCAAACAAAAATAGCTAAGATATTGATAAACCAATCTCTAACGTCTCACATCTCACATCTCACGTTTCACGTAAAAACAAGCTTGTGTGGGCTAACATATTCAATTGCCAAGGTACAGTTAAAAAATTAATAAAAAGCTAATATAAATATATAGAAAAATTTTGTATCTGTCAAGCAGAAATTTAAATAAAATTATCAGATGGATTTTTGTCTTTACCGATGACCTTTTTTCTTATACTCTTTTCAAAATCAGTCATGTAAACATACAAACTATCTTCCCTTTTATCAATCACTTCGCTAACTTCCGCCAAGCACTTTTCTAAATTTCCGTAGCTGATATTACCTTCAAAAACAGAATACTGAACCCAATTTAAATACTTTCTCAAAACCTTTCTTGCCTTGTTAAGCCTTCCATCGTCTGTAATATCGTAGCAAATAATCACAAACATCCTACCACCAAGCCTTTAATGGTTTATAATCATCTTCACCAAGCAGATGCTTAATCAACTTATAACATTCAAGCCTTATTAATGTTCTATAACTTACATTTCTCTGTAATGTTCTATGCTTAATCGTTGTTTCTAACTTATCCTCTAAATATTTTAAAAAAATCTTTCTTCCTTCATCGTTTAGATAGCTAAAATTCAAATCCTGATTAAAATGAGAAAGATTTATCGTTTCATAGTTTAGAAGATTAAAAACCACCGTATCCACTATTAACGGTTTAAAGATTTCTGATATATCCAAGCTTAAAGAGAATCTTCTTTCTGATGGTTCGTGTAGGTAGCTAATGGTTGGCTCTAAGTGTGTTTTATAAATCTCTGATAATATAACACTGTACAATACAGAGTTGCCAAAAGAAATTAAAGCGTTGATAGGATTGGTTGGTGGATTGTACTCTCTTTTGTCTATTTTAAAGTCCTGATTTTTTATGATTTTATTAAATGCTTGATAATAAACATTTCTAATATTTCCTTCAACTGCCATGACCTCTTCTATAGTGTTTGCATCGGGCAATTGCTTTAAAAATTCATTGATTTTTTCTATCTCTTCGTCTGCTTGATTGGTTTTTAGATTTCTAAGAATATGATAAACTCCTCCTTCTATAAAGCTTTTTGCTAAATACAGGCGTTTGCTATAATCTGTGTAATGGCTTACTTGACTTACAAGCAAAATTCCTGAAACACTTTTCTTTCTTGGTAAAAATGACCCTGAATAGTAGCCGTAATAGTTAAATATATGAACAGGAATATTGTTTTGTGCTAAGTAGTTTAAAACTTTTGTGTTTAAATCCACTTCTCCAAAAATGTAAATACTGTCTATATCGTTTATTGGAATTATTTTTCTTTCTTTTTCACCGATTTCAAAAAATATTGTATTTTCTTTTCTTTTTAGTCTTCCGCTGTTGTTTATATAATACCTTCTTGACATATAAAAACCTCTCATGCAAAGCAAAATTCAAAGTATGAACATTTTTTACAGTAGGGAAGCTTTTCTAACTTTGGCGGTTTAGGCTGGTTGACGATTTTTTCTATATCTTTTAAAGCTTCTAAAAGCTCTTGCTCCAACTGTTTGGTTAGATGAACTTCTTTCTTCTTTTTCTGCTTTGGATAGTTTATAAGTCCAACCTTTTCAATTCCAAGCTGTTTTAAAACGTACAGATAGTATACAACCTGCATTGTATCTGCTTTTTCCATTTTATCGGAAGATTTAACCTCTCTTATGTAATCATCATCAACGATATCAATCGATATTAACTCTTGAATTAAAATATCCCTCTCTTTTTCTGATTTATAATAATTTTCATGAAGTATTTGACCAAGAATGATTTTATCATTGTTTTTCTCAAAACTAAGATTTTTAGAAAAAAGCCATAACTTTCTTTTGCAGATGTAGTAATAATTTACTTTTAAGCCCGTAATTCTTATCTCTTTTAGACTTTCTAAATCCATTTACAGAATTTCTCCAATCTCTCTGTAGTCTTTATCTAACAAATTAAAGCCAAGTTCTTTATCGTATGGAATGTCTGATAAGAAAATTTCTTTGTCAAGTGGAATTATGTTTTTTACTCTGTAAAACTGTGCTGATACTGTAAAATCGTTTAACTCTCCGATTGCTTTTATTTTTTCTATTTTATCTTTTTGTCTAATCTTTTCTAAAAGAGCGTTTATTTTTTCTTGATTTTCATCAAAAATCACTTTTGGAATGACAGATAAATTCATAATATCTCTAAATATGTCCTGTGCTTCTGACTTACTATCCGCAATAAATCCATACTCTAAAAGCTTCATATTTTTATCAAATTTTTTATAAAAGTTCGTGTTTTTAATTCTTTCTAAGTCAAAAACATTGCTGACAATTTCTTGCTTTATCTCTTCTGTAAGGATTTTTTCATCATAGTTTTTAAGCTCTCTGAGAGTATAATCCATAATCTCTTTATCATAAACTTTACCTTTGCCTGATGGTTCTTTAGTACAGATTATTATGTTTGGTTGGCTGTCTGGAGTAATAGTTCTTCCTATTTTTCTGTAAACTCTTCCCATTCTCTGTATAAGGCTGTCTGCTGTAGAAAGTTCGGTAATCAATAAATCATAATCAATATCTAAGGATGCCTCTACTATCTGAGTAGAAATCCAAATCACTGGCTCGGTTGTGTTTTGTATTTGCATTTCTTTTTCTCTTTTTGTTTTTTGAATGTATAATGAGTGTAAAAGGTTAACTCGTATTGTCTGGTTTTGACTTTTTAAAATCTTATAAACTTCCTGCGCCTTTCTTACTGTGTTTGTAAGTATTAATACTTTCTTGCCTTTTTGGTATTCTTTTATGGCAAAATCTACCATCTCGTCAACTGTTTTTTCTACAAGCTTAATTTTATGTTTTTTCTCTGGATTAAATACCGGCTCTAATATTTCTGCTTTGTCTTTTAGATGTTCTTTTATAAATGGATGCATTGTTGCTGTCATTAAACAGAATTTCCCGCCAAGATTAGATATTTCTTCAAGTCCTTTTATGATTACTGCCAAAGTGTCAGGAGAATAGCCTTGTGGTTCATCTACGATTACTTTTGAGTAGGTTAGTGTTGCGTATATTTTTTCAAAGCCTGGATATTTTAATGTTGCTAAGAATATCTGGTCTGCCGTTGATACTGTGATTGGCATGGATAGTTGTCTTACTGACTGGACTTGATTTATCAAAACTTCTATTCCGTTGTCTTCTAAGTTTTTAGATTGATTAAGATAAAAATCTGTTGTATTGGCATGGAGAATTCCTGTATTATCTTTTCCAAAGATGTTTGATATTCTTTCATACATTGAGTTTACAGAAACACGAACAGGTAAAGTATAGAAAGCTTTATCTCCTGCCACCCAATTTAAAGCAAACTCAGTTTTTCCCATGCCTGTCGATGCTGTTAAAATAACAGATTTGTTTTTATAATCTAAAG
>NZ_ABZS01000030.1 GCF_000173615.1 Sulfurihydrogenibium yellowstonense SS-5
AAAAATTTTAAAAATAGTCCTTTTACTTGTGTTTGATTTATCTGCATATTATCTGTCTTTGTATTTAGCATTTTTAACAAGAAAGTTTTTATCCGTCAGTATTCTAAAAGATATTGATTACAATTATACTTTTGGCTATCTTCTAAGTTTTTGGTGGATATCAATTATTTTTCTATTTTTCCTGTGGTATGAAAAATTATATACAAAAAACTATCCATTTTGGGATGAGATTAAGCAAATTATAAAAGCTATTAGTTTCTCTATTATTTTTATATTCTTTATATTGTCCCTCACAAAACAAGCTCATTTAGTTTCAAGGTTGACGATAATCATCTTATATTTCTACTCAATAATATTATTTCCTTTATTTAGGCATTTTGGAAAAAAATTTTTGTTTGGCTTCTACAGAAATCCTATCTTAATTATTGGTGCTGGCGAAACAGGAAAGAGTGTGGCAAAAAGTATAATAGAAGACCCACATCTTGATTTTGATATTAAAGGTTTTTTAGATGACAATAAAGAAGGATATATTGAAATAAACAATAAGAAATATCCAATTCTTGGAAAAATTTCTAATGTAGAAATTCTTAATGAAATAGATACAGTAATCATTGCAATTCCCTCTTTAAACTCAAACAATCTTAATGACTTGATTAACAAAATTCATAGACATACAAAAAATGTATTTACTGTCCCAGTTTTAAATGATATAGGTTTGTTAAATAGTGAAATTTATAATTTATTTAATGAAAAGATGTTTTTACTTAAAATTGAAAATCATTTAGAATCCAGTATCAATCAAGCCATAAAAAGAGTTTTTGATTTAACTTTATCGGTCTTAATGCTACCTATCTTATTGCCTACCATATTAATTATTGGAGTATTAATAAAGCTGGACAGTAGAGGTCCTATTTTTTATACTCAAGAAAGAGTAGGAAAAAATGGTAAAAAATTTAAGGTAATAAAATTTAGGTCAATGTACACAAATGCAGATGAGTTATTAAAGGAGTTCTTAGAGAAAAATCCTGAGCTAAGACAGGAGTATGAAATTTTTAGGAAATTAAAAAATGATCCAAGAGTGACAAAAATTGGAAGATTCTTAAGAAAAACTTCATTAGATGAACTGCCTCAAATATTTAATGTTTTAAAAGGTGAAATGTCCTTAGTTGGTCCAAGACCAGTGACTACAGAAGAAATTGATAAATATTATAAAGATTACGCAATCTATTATTATGAAGTTTTACCCGGTATTACAGGCTTATGGCAGATTAGCGGAAGAAGTGATACTTCTTACGATGAAAGAGTTGAATTAGATGTTTGGTATGTGAAAAATTGGAATTTATGGCTTGATATAGTTATTTTAATAAAAACTATCAAGGTTGTTTTAAAGAGAGAGGGGGCTTATTGAGTATTAACAGTTTTATTTCATTTCAATAATTCTTCTATTTTTGACCTAAATCTTTTAAGCACTTTCTCATATGAATAATTCTCTAATATAAACTCTCTCGCTTTAAATCCTATTTCCTTAGCATAGGATGGATTTTCTTTTAACTTATAAACAAAGTCTATACACTCTTGAAGTTGTGATGGTTCAAAATATCCTTCTCCTTGAGATTTTTTAAAGATTTCGTTTAATTCAGAATTAATATTTCCAGTTACGAGCGAAGGCTTTCCACTTGCCATCATACCTAAAATTTTTGAAGGCATTACAGAATCTATTACGTTACTTTTTTGAAAAAGAATATGTAAATCAGCACTACATAGCAGATCTGAAAGTTCTTGCAGTGGAACTGGATCATATATCCTAAGGTTTTTTAGATTTGTAGTTTCTTTTATTAATCTTTCTTTAAGAGCACCATCTCCAACTACAATAATTTCTATTGAACCATCATTTTCTAAAAAGGCTGCAAATTTTTTAAAAAATTCCCAATCTTGTTTTGCACCAATATTACCGCTGTATAAAATTTTAAACTTACTTGAATTTAAGTATCTATGTTTACTAGAAGTTTCGGGATTTATAAAATTTCCATCGACCCAATTAGGTAATAGAAATGTTTCCGATGAAGTTTTCTTTTTGAGCTTTTCAATCATTTTATAACTTATAGTGCTTACAATATCTGCTTTATTAAACATCTTAGTTTCTATATAAAATAGAAAATTAGCAAAAACTTTTTTGAATTTACTATTTTTACTCAATAATCCAGATTCTATAGCTGCGTCAAACTCAAAGTCTTGTATATGAACCCACAGTTTTCCTCCTTTAATTTTTTTAACCAAAAGACCAAGGATTATAGATGATGTAAACGGTACTATGCATATAGTTAAATCACTTTTTTGAACTTTAAAAGAATTTTTGATACTGCCAATGGTAAAATCTATCATATGTAATATTCTCTTTTTGAAAGAAGGATCTTTAGGAACATATTGTTTATACCTATAAATTTTAATACCTTTAATTTCTTCAAAATAGTATTTTGGTAAGTCTTTATATTCTTGTTTTATCTCCCATTGTGGATAGTATGGAAATCCTGTAATAACATTTACATTATAAAACTTAGATAAATATTCAGCCATTTGTGTTGTATAAAGACCGGTAGAGGTATCTTCTGGATAAAAATTGATTCCTATTATCGTTATAGTTTTCATAAAATTACCTTAAATTCCTTTTTCAATCTCTTCATATACTTTTAAATTTCTTAGCAAAAAATTTTTCCAACTATATTTATTTAAGAGTTCATTATCTGTACAATAATTTTTATATTCATCATCAATCTTTTTTATCGCAGTATTTAAGGATTTATAATCATAAGGGTTAAAATAAATAAACTTTTTTCCATAGACTTCGTGTAAAACTTCAATATCTGACAAAATAATTGGTTTGTTAAAACTAAGAGCTTCTAAGGGAGTTAGAGCAAAACCTTCAAAGAGTGAAGGGCAAATATACGCATAACAATTTTTATAAAGAAAAGCTTTTTCATCTTCGTTAATAGATTCTAAAATTATCACATTGTCTAAATTTTTTGATAGGTCTACACAGTATTTAAAATAATCTTCTTGGATTGAGGATCCTGCTAAGACAAAGATAATATCCTTGTTTTCTTTTGCAGCCTTAATCATAACTTCATGGTTTTTTAGTTTATAGAAGCTTGAAAGATAAAACACAAATTTTTTATCTTTTAAATTTTTTATAATATCTTTTATATTTTCTAATTTAAAATCTTTCTTTACGTATGGTAGACCGTTATATATTGGGATAAAATCAATTTTTCTTTTCAAGAAACGCTCCAACTCTCTGCCTGTGACTGAGGTTGTTGTTAATATTTTTTTAGAATTTAACGCTGAATGTTTTATAATTAAATTTGCAAGCCAGGTAGCCAAGAAACTTCTGCCATGCATACTCCTTGGAAGCATAAAAGTGGTAGAAGCATGAAAAAAAAGTATTTGTGGTTTAATGCTAAATACAGTCCCTAAGGTAGCTGGTGAATGTAAAATATCACAATTATATTTTTTTAAGTAATAATTTATAATTATCTGGTCATATATTAATCTGATTGGAAGATTTAAATTTTTAACTATAATGAATTTTATTTTGTCATGAAGTTTAATGTTAGAAAAAAATTCTAAGTATGCTCTTTTTTGAATAAGTATAAAGATCTCCAGATTTATATCATTATCAGAAAGATATTTAGATAATTCATAAACATAATTTGATATAACCGTGGCATAACCTGTATGCTTTTCTGTAAGTATAAGCGAGTTCAATAGAATCCTCATTCTACACTCTTAAACAAATTAAATATTTCAGAAATTAATATCTTAATTTTAAAACAAAGCGTTACATAAGATATATTGTAATGCATCACATCTGAAGTTTCCCAATTTAATACTCTCATTCTTGATAACCTAACCTTTAAACTTTTTGTAAGATCTATATAAAAATAAAAATATAGGAAGAAAATTATCTCTCAAAAATTTATTTGACTCAAGAAAATTTCTAAACTTACGTCTTAAAACTGATAAATGATTTATATTAAATTGTACTTTTTCGATTAATCTATCATATTCTTCATTTATTTCAATATCCTTAGGATGGATTAACGGAAAATCTAATTCTTCTAATTTAAGTCCCTTTAAATGTGCTGGAACCCATGTTGTATTCGTTGCCTCTTTACCATAGCCAATATTTAGGATAAGATTTTGCCTAGGAGTTATTGTTAACAGATTTTTTTTGAAAAGTTGATAAGTAAATTGGGTATCCCAAGTAAGGTTGGGGTTTCTATGAATTTGATCAAAAATAGTAATCCAAAATAACTTTACTACATTATCTTTTGTTATCATATCTAAAAAATCAGTTTTCTTAATATGTGGCCAATCCTTTGTATACATATCTTGATACTGCCACCTATCCCTCCATGTAGCCCATCCCCATTTTAAATCATATTTAGAGAAAAAATAACTATAAGGATAATCTTTTTTGGGAAATGGATTAAAGCCTTGAATAACAGCAATTTTTTTGTTATTTCTATATTTATCTAATAGTTCACTACAAAAGTGGAAAAAACTAATCGATGGCAAACAATCATGTTCAAGTATTATTCCTTCTTCTTCATGCGAAAAAAACCAATCAATAGCGTCATTTGGACCAAAACCAACTCCCAAGTTTTTATCTCTAAATCTTGTCTTTACATCACATTTCCAGTCCACATTATTTATAATAAAATTCCTAACTTGCATAACCTTTTCTTTCTCAGCTTCATTTCTTGGACCATCAGAAGCAACATATAATTTTATCGGTTTTACCTTTTTTATTTGCTCAAAAACTCTTTTAGTAGCATCTAATCTGTTAAAAACTACAAATAATATAGGTTTTCCAAATTGATTCATCTTATTTTTCCCCACTCTTAAATAAATTAACAATTTCATAAATTTTATTTTTCCATTTACAATTTTCATAGTCTAAATTATAATTGATTTTATTATCTCTCTCAAGAATGATTTTTTGAATTGTCTCAAATAAACTTGCAATATTTCTTAAATTAAAGTAATATCCTTTATCTTTTAATAGTTCTTTATAAATTGGCATATCTGGAACGATAATTTTTTTACCGGTTAAAATAGATTCAATTATTGGAAAACCATAGCTTTCACTACTTGATGGGAAAATAACAATATCTATGTTTTCATAATAGCATCTAATTTCATGATAGCTAATTTCACCTAAGTTAACTACTGTATCTTTAAGCCTTTCTAAATGGTCATTTAGTAAATGTTTATATTCATTTTCCTTTAAAGTTAAAAATATTTTTATGGACAGATTATTCTCTTTAATATACTTAGCTAGCTCTGAAATAATCCAAAAATTCTTATTTGGATGAAACTTCGCAGGAAGAAACATTTTTAAATAACCGGCATATTTCAAAAATTCTTCACTGACTTTTTTATAATTTTTTTCATCACATCTAAATTCATTATCTGGGGGGATCATTCTGTGTAGGAATATTTTTTTTGTATGTTTTGATAGTTTGTCCTTTATAAACTTGGTCTGCACTAAATAGATTGGATCTTTACTTTTTAGCGTTAAAAAAAATAATTTTTTTTCTAAAATAAATTTTAATTTTTGTTTTAATGATTCAAATGGATTAATATTTTCAATGTAATGAAGATTATGGAAAAGTACTATCTGCTTTTTTCTTGTAAATAAAGATGCAAAGTTGGCAGTCATGAATATGTAGTCTATTTTATATTTGTGTGAAATCCATGGAGTGTATATATGATCATAAAATAATTTGTAAGTAAATCTTAGCTCTACATTTGGATACTCAACTGTTATTATATTGCACTTATTATATAAGTCTAATTTTTTAGCTTTGTTTATGATTTCATCAACTGTTGGAATGATAATGGTAAATTCAACTTCTTTATTTTCTTTGATAAATTCACTAATTCCTTCTAGATAGCCTAAGGCTACTGTCTTTGGTCCACCTTGAAAGAGACTTATCATATTAATAAGAATTTTCATCTTAAAAACGAATTATTCATAAAACTGATAAATTTCTTTATCTTACTTTTAGTTATCATAAAAATGTGGCATGTTTTTATGTACCATAGAGGTAAGTTTATCTGCTCTTTATTTTTTAACTTTGATTCTGTAAATTCGTTTATTGTCAAGTCGATTAACTTAGCAGCAATTCCATTTGAAAGCATGAGTGATAATATTGAATCAATAAATCTTACTTGTAAATTTTTGTAATTTCTTAAAAGAATTTCATAATCGCCAGCTAATTTAAGGTTATCATCATATTTTCCAATTTTTTTGAAAAATTCTAGTCTATAAAAAGTAGATTGATGGGGAATAGACATATACTTTTTAAGTTTTCTAAAAGATTCTCTCTCATTTAAACCTTGTATAGAAACTAACTCCCTTTTCTCATCTATAACTCCAGCTTTGCCATACACAATATCGTAGTTTGAATCAAAAGATTTTACATTTTGATAAATAAAAAATATTGTATTATCATTAAAAAATTTATCCCCTGCATTCATAAAATTTATCCACTCACCAGTAACCAAATCTATCCCCTTATTCATGGCATCATATATTCCTCTATCCGGCTCGCTTACCCAATAATCTATATAATCTTCGTACTTTTTTATTATATCAATTGTGCCATCTGTTGAGCCACCGTCAATTATTATGTATTCTACATTTGGATAAGTTTGATTTATTACACTTTTTATTGTATCTTCTAAATACTTTGCTCCATTATATACTACAGTGATTACTGTTATCAATGGTAAAAATGTAGTAGGCGAGAGATTAGAAGTGTATTGGTTTATTTTTTCTTGAAGATCATCTGGTGCTGGGATTGCTGGATTTCCGTCAAGGTCGCAGATATACCAAATTCCATCATTTTCAGATGCATTATTTTTATTTTCTTCAAAATCGCTTTTCACTTTCTTATAGCTAAATTTAAATAGCCCTTTTATTCTAAGTCCTCCTTCTGCAATTCTATTTGAGTTTGGTGGTAAAAATAACATTGTTTCAAATTTATCTCCTGAGTTAGGTATAAATTTAGAATCTTTTATTTTTAGCTCCGGGATATTTATCTTATATTTAAACTCTTCTTTAATTTTACCAGAGGAGTCTAGATAATCGTCTGGTATGAGTTTGTAAGATAGTTTGTTATACTCTTTTTGTTTCTGATTATTCATTTTATCTTCCAGCATTTCAATTTTGCCTCATAATCTGAAAATATGCTTTCTAAAACACTTATTCTATTTACATTATTAATTTCATCCAATCTATTTCTTCCCTTTTCTATCAATCCTTGTCTTAATTTTTCTGAATTTATCAAATTTTCTAAATGAGTTGCTAAGGTTTCTGGTTTATTTAAATCTACTAATAAAGCTGCATCACCTACTTGTTCTTTTAAACCAGGTAGATCTGGGTAAATTACTGGTGTACCTATTGCAAAAGCTTCCAAAGGTGGAATATTGGTAGGCCCAAAATAGGTTGGCATAACCAATGCTAATGCATTTTTATATAGTGAATATATATCTTCATCGGGAACAAAACCAATGTATTTAATCAAATCGATAACACGTTTTTTTCTAGCATATTCTAGAACATGGTTTAAATTTCCTTTGTCAGAACCGCTAAATACAGCTGTTAGATAAATACCCTTGTTTTTCAATAAGGCTATAGAATCTATTATATAAACATGATTTTTGTGTGCCCAAAATTGTGCTGGATAATATATGTAGTATTCTGTTGTTATTCCATATTTCTCTTTAACATTCATATCATTTTTAATGTATATATTTGTAGAGGGTAAAAAAGGTAATACATATACCCTATCTAGGTCTATACCATATCTTCTTATTATGTTATTTTTTCCAGTTTCGCTATCACTAATTATAGCTACCGCTTTTTTCAATGCTCTTGTATAGAAAAACTCCCTTCTTTCAAATTCTTTATTAAAGTTTACTTCTGGAAATTCTGGATAATCTCTATGACATAAATCCCATACTGTAATAATGTAATTATGCTTAAGCAAATCAAGTGCTAAACCAGAAGGCTGAAGAAAATATACAAGATCAATATCTTCCTGTTCTAAATGTTTTTCGAAATCACATACTAAATTAACCTTTGTCAGTAAAAAGGAAAAGGCATCTAACCTTAGTGTTAATCTTTTTATTTTATCTAAAATTTTGCGTTTAAGAATAATGGTTTTAAATTCCATAGTTCTTAAATATTTTTCATTTTCTGGTGAGAAAGTGAATACTACGAATTCATATTTATCTTTCAAATCCCTAATTAAATTCAAAACCGTTCTTTGATATTGAAAACCTCCGCCAACCTGTAAATCACCATCAAAAACTACTCCAATTTTCATTTTCTTACTACCCATACGACACTCCAGTCATTTTCAGAAGGTTTATCGAATTTCAACCATGAAAACTTACCTTCTAATTTAAAAGTAATATTTTCTATAAACAGTTCAAGTTCTGGGTCAAAAAAGAATCTCATAGGATGAATTTCTTCATGTTCTAAGAATGTTTTATTGTTTTTGTCCACTGCAAATATTTTATAGTTTACTTCGACCACATTTCTACTAAAATCAATTATAGGTTTAGCTACTCTTATAAATTTAATATTATCATTTTCCAATTCTTTAATTCTCACTTCCGGCCTTTGTGTAATTACGGCAGGCCCGTACCAAAAGTCAAAAATAAATAGACCATCTTTGTTTAGATGGTTATATGCTGTTTTGAATAAATTTTCAACGTCTTTATTGGTGTTTTGATAACTTAAAACATGAAATAATGCAGTAACAACATCAAATTTTTTATCAAGTTTTAAAAATCTAATATCCCCTTCTATAAAATCTAATCTATCATCTTTTTTGTTCATAGCTTCATTAAGCATATATTTGCTTTGATCAACACCTAATACATTAAAACCCGCATCGGAAAACAGTTTCGCATGTCTTCCTGTGCCACATCCAAGGTCAAGTATGTTTCGTGCTTCTGGATAGAATTTCTTAATTAAAGAGATTATATATTTAGACTCTGATTCGTAGTCTTTATCTTTGTATAATAGATTATAATATTGAGCATAGTATTTATCAAAAACTTTCATCTTAATACCTCATGCAAAGCGTTTGAAACCTCACTTATTTGCTCTTCTGTTAAAGCTAATCCACTTGGAATATAGAAACCCTTTTCATAAAGTTTCTCAGAATTAGGATATGTATCACCTTTAAATAATCCCATTCTTTGAAAAACTGGCTGCAAATGCATAGGATAAAAAAATGGACGTGTCCCTATGCCTTTATCCATAAGTTCTTTCATAATTTGTTTGGCATTTTTAGGGTAATTGTCTTTTAAAACTATTGTATATACCCAATATATATTCTCCGCGTAATCTGTTTTAGGAATTGGTAAATAACATACATCTTGTAAATCAGATAAAAGCTCATTATATTTTTTACCCATCCATCTCTTTTTATTAATATGTTCCTGTATTCTTTCCAATTGAGTAATACCTAAGGCTGCTTGTAAATTGGTCATTCTATAATTCCATCCAATTTCTTCGTGAATAAATCTTCTGTCCGGATCAAAGGAAAAACAAAGATTTCTGTATCCTTTGCACTTTTCATATAAGTTCTCGTCGTCAGTTAAGATCATTCCACCTTCTCCAGTGGTTATGTGTTTGTTTGGATAAAAGCTAAATACGCTTATATCCCCAAAACTACCACAAAGTTTTCCTTTATATGTTTGCCCTATAACCTCTGCAGCATCTTCAATGATTAATAGATTATATTTGCGTGCGATATCAAGAATTGGAGTCATATCAACAGGTAAACCATAAATATGAACCACCATAATTGCTTTTGTATTTTTGGTAATTTTTCTCTCTATTTCTTCGGGTACCATGTTAAATGTTCTATAATCACAATCAACTAATACAGGATTTAATCCTGCTTTTACAATGGCTTGCACACAAGAAATAATTGTAAATGTTGGAACGATTATTTCTGAACCTTCTGGCAGACCCAAAGCTTTAACGGCAATTTCTAAGGCAGCAGTCCCACTGCTTACAGCTACTCCATATTTCTTGCCTATATAATTAGCAAATTTTTCTTCAAACTCTTTTATAAAAGGGCCTTCTGAACTAATCCAACCAGTTTCTAAACATTGTAAAATTAATTGTTTATCTCTATCCATTATAAGAGGTTCATTAACCGGTACCATTTTACACATCCTCTGTGTTAATTTGATTTTTATCCACTGGTTCAAATCTGATTTTATCCATATCTCCTGCATAGGGACCTTGCTTAACCTCAATTATTTCCGTTTCTTCAATCATTTCAAAACCATGACCTCCATGCGCAAGTAGAATTACATCCCCTTCTTCAAGAATTATACTTTTGAGATAATTTCTTTCATCATCATAAAAATCAACTCTAACTTTACCCTTTTTAATAAACAAAACTTCTTGTGTGTATCGCACTTTTCTTTCTACTATGTTATGAACATGAGGTTTAATAATATAACCTTTCGGTCTTTTCATATATGCTAACTGTTGAGAAAAATCGTCTGGTGTAAAAAATTCAATGCCATCTTTTTGGAAGTTTCTTTTGATGATTATAGCTAAGATTTTGTTCCCGTGAATTATTTGTTGTATCATTTTATACTCCTTGCATTTTTTGTAAAAATTAAGTGTTTGTGTTAAAATAAAACGTCAATCTTATTTTTAGAAAGAGTATTAATATCAGTTAAAATCCCAACTATTATGACTTTTGGATTGTTATTTGTGTAATAAAAAATTTCATAAGATTTTACATTTGATCCATATTTTTTCGAATAGGTACCCCCTGCTATTTCACAAATTACACCTTGAATGTATTTCCTGTCTATCGGAGTGCCCCTATCAAATCCAAAAACTCTAGATATAGGTTCTAATCTCCTTAGGTTATACCAATTAACAGGAATTCTAAATTTATTGATAAGTTTAAATATTTTTTTTATCAAGATTTATCCTCCTCACAATAATCTTATCTGGATACTATTCATTTTTTTTATTTCAAACATCTCTCTTATTTATAAACATCTAAATCATGTTTTTTACTAAAAGCATCTACTAAACTTTCTTTATCAAGATTGATAATTCTATCTTTAGGAAATCCATACAAATCTTCAAATAATAAAGAGAAGCCTAGTAATAACTCTGCAATATTTGATGCTTCACTATGTGTAACCTTTCTAATTTTACTATCTCCTTGTTCCTTAAAATGCATGTTTGTGTAGTATAAATTATTTTCAATATCTACTGTAATGTTTTTAAAATAGTCATTATCAAACCCGGAAATATAAATCTTTTTAAACCCCATAAAACATGCGATAGCTAGAGCCTTATATGCTGTCATGCTTAGGTAAGCTCTTGGGTAAATAATGTTAGAAACATTTTTATTAAACCATCTATATTCAATATCGTTAAAATAGAAAATTTCATTATCCATATCCAACTTTCTATGATATTGTATTGGCACAAAAAGTTTTATATCTTTATTGTTTTTAAGTGCATTTATATTGTTTTTTATTTCTTTTATCCTTTTATCTGCTTCTTTGCCTAAATTTTCATAGAGTTCATTAAAGAAACCAAAAAAAGCTGGATCCGATAAAACATAATAATCTGGAACAAATGTTAAGCCTGTTCCATCGCCTATGAAACTATTTACACAAAAGATTTTAAACCCTTCTTCTTGGTATTTCTTTACTTTGAAAAAATCTAATTTTTTTAGAGA
>NZ_ABZS01000029.1 GCF_000173615.1 Sulfurihydrogenibium yellowstonense SS-5
TTTATGTTTTTCAGTTCTTTGTTAAATGTTTGCGAATCTTCCTTTACCCATTTGACTTTTTACATTTCTTTGTAAATGGACTACTAAACATAGCTGATGGTTTGTATAAGGAAATAGTGTTTCTATGGCTTTTGATATTGAAGGAAAATCATCACTTACTATAAGCATTATCCTTTTTAGTCCTCTATCTATCAAATCATTGAATACTTTTATCCAATCTGCTTTATTTTCACTGCTGAAAAATGTGTAAAATCCAAATATATCTTTGTTTCCTTGTAAATCTACTTTAAAGAACTACATAAGCAGAAGCTTTTCTAATGGATACTAAACTCTTAAGAAGGTTTATATAATCTTCATTAACTCTTTTATAATGGTCAGGTAATATTTGTGGTCTAAACCTACCTTTTCTATCTCTTGGGACATTTATGTTAAGCTTGAAAGAACCTGTATTTAGACTTCTTTCATAATACCCATTTGCTTTGTTATCATCGCCATTTTCAAGAAAGAAATTTCTTTCTTGGTTCATAACTAACTCTACAACGGATTCTAAAAGCTTCTTATACCTATCTTTTCTTGAGTTGTTATACCATTTGGAAAAAGTTCTTTTACTAATTCCTCAGCGGTTCTGTCTAATATTTTTTCAAAGTATTCTTTTTTATTCATTGCTGCTCCTCCTTATAATTTTATTTAGACATAACATTATTTTAACTCCTAACTATCCAAGATATCCAAATGGGCAGGCATATGTAGAGAGAATGAATAGAGCATTACAAGAAGAGTTCATGATGTACTACGAAGATTATGAATTAAAAGACATTCATGAGTTTAATAAAAAGATGTTGCAATATATGTTATGGTATAACACAGAAAGACCTCATCATAGTTTAAACAAAAAATCACCTTTACAATACTTTTGTGATATTATAAATTCAAATAAATCGGAATTTTCCCAAACTGGTATGACTTATACAAATTCTTGACTTTTTTCTCGCTGTGATTTATAATTTTGGAGGGTCGTTTTAAATTATTTAAAATTTTGTTAAGTATTAATTTACAATTTTTAAATACTTATTAAAACTTTGATTAGGAAAATAGTACTTTTGAACTTGACATTTTTTTAATTAGCCCTACCTTATAAGCGACACCAAAAAAATATTTTTTAGGAGGTTAGATATGTACTATGTAGCAAGAGTTATAAACGACGAATGCAGTAAATACAACTGCAAGCAATGTACTCTTTTTTGTCCAGAGCCAAACACGCTAATGTATAACGACGAAAAACATCACGCCTATGTGAATGAGGAAAGGTGTAAGGGTTGTGCTTTATGCGTTTATGTTTGTGAACATCTGCTAAAACGAAATGCTATAAAAATGGTTATGCCAGAAGTTCATGCAGATTAAGTAAAGAAATTTAAAGGAGGCTGATATGGCACATATAGGTCAAAGTGGATATTCACCATATCCGGTAGCTGTTTATGAAGGAATATTAACTCCGCCACCTGGAAAGGCTCTCATTTTTAATGAGATAGTAGATGAAGATATTGCCATGCGAGAAGCTGCAAAGGCAATGTTGACAAGACAAAATCCCACCATATTTCCCGGTCCACAGGTACTTTACGCATGGAACGAAGAAGCAAAGGAAAAGGCTAAGCTTGTTAGAAAAATGGCAGAAGTTTTAGGAGCTAAAATAATCCCTATGTACGACTATAGACCCAAGTATCCAAAGATAAATCCATCTGTTGAGATAAATCCTAACCATCCTAATCTTACTATATGGCATAACAAGATAAAAGCTTGCATATTTGTAGGTGTCCATTGTCACTATGCAAATGTGGCGTTAAAGATCATAAGAGCAGAGACAGACTGTTTTACTATAGCCATGTGTAGTATGGCAGGGCACGAAGACGCAATGATAACTCTTAGAGACCAGCACGCTGAAGACATGGAAAGGTTCATAAAAATAGCAGAGGAGGTAAAAAGAGAACTTAAACAATATTGATATAAATCATTTTAAATAGCATTTTTTCAGAATAAACTTAAAAAAACTCGTTTTATAGGAGGATGATATGCAAGCTACGGAAACTTTATTATACAATAGGGCAGGCCAGAAGATAGTATCTCCGGACTATCTTCTTTTTGAAGCTCCAAGAGCTAAACATTTTATGACAGGTTCTGAGGCGGTGAAAGAAGCTGTAAGGCGAGCGTCCGTTGATGCATCCGTTTCTTATCCTATAACTCCACAGTCAGAAGCTGCACATCTTATCGGTGAGCTATGGGCAGAAGGATATGTAGGTGTTTATTTTAGAGGTGAGTCCGAGTTTGGAGTTATGTCAGAAGTAGCAGGATGTGCCATGGCAGGTGCAAGAACTATAACAACCACATCTGGACCAGGAACTCTCAGAGCTATGGAAAATTTCCCGATGTGGGCTGGAACAAGAATACCAGTTCAATTAGTATTGATGGCAAGAGGTATAAACTCTCCACTTTCTATACAACCTGACAATCTTGAAGTGGGATTTTTGCTTGATACAGGTTGTATGATATGGTACGCAGAAACTGCTCAAGACTTATTTGATATGATATTAGCCGGTTTTACAGTAGCCGAGCAACCTGATGTGCATGTACCAGTAATTAATGTAATAGATGGCTTTTTTGTCTCCCATACAAGAGAAGCTATTATGCTTCCTCCGGATGATATAGCTCTTCCTCCATATAACCCATACAAAGCACCTATGCCTGTTATAGATGCAGAAGTTCCACCAGGTAGATTTCTAAGAGACCCATTTGTAATGAAGTCTAACTATATATCTTATGCTACCCATGCAAGTTGGCAATGGGAAGTAAGGGCTGCAATAGAAAGGTCAAGACCTTACGCTAAGCATTATCTAAGAGGACTTATTGAGCTTTTCGGAAATCCAGAAGCAGAGCTAGTCTTTGTAGCGTGTGGTACAGCATCTGCTCAGGCAAAGGAAGCTGTAAGACTCTTGGAAGATGAAGGTATTCCTGCAAAAGTCGTAAAACTCAAAACTATAAGACCTTTCCCTATAGAAGAATTAAGAGAATCTGTTAAAGGTGCTAAGTACATATTCGTACCAGAGTTTAACGTAGTAGGTTGGCTCGAAAGAGAAGTTAGAAGATATCTTTATGGCCACTCTAACGCTGAGATAATAGGTGCTCCAAGAGTTGCTGGAGGAATGACAATGCCTGCAGAAGCTATAGTTAAAGAAGTTTTAAAATTAACAGGAAAGGAGGTAAAACATGTCATATAATATATACGAAATCAACGAAGACCTAAAAGAATTTATACCTAAGGAAATAGTAGACCTTCAAGAGAGAGCAACATGGGGAAATCCAAAAAGAGGAGTAATGGATCTACCTTATTCCAAGGAACTGGTAGAAGAACATTCTCTTTGTGCTGGATGCCCTGAATCCGCAGCTTTAAGATATATCCTAGCGTCTCTACCAAATCCTGAGGATACTATTATAGTCAACTCTACGGGATGTACATCCTTAGTATTTCCTCATATAGCACTTCATACTGTTCACTCATTATTTGGAAACCAAAATGCCGTAGCATCCGGTATAAAAAGGGTTCTTGAAATTCGTTTTCCAGATAAGGTAAAAGATGTAGTAGTTCTTGCAGGCGACGGTGCAACAGTTGATATAGGTCTTGATTGCACTCTTCAATCCTTCTTTAGACAAGAAAGAATAACAACCATTTGTTTTGACAACGAGGTTTATGCTAACACAGGGGGACAGGAAAGCGGTTTAACTGTTAAAGGATATGTGTTTAAAATGGCTCCTAAAGGAAAACAATTTGACAAAGTCCCTATGTGGCAGCTTGCCATAGACTCAGGATGTCATTATGTAGCAAGACTTACAGTTTCATCTCCTAAAAGGGTTGAGCAAGTCATAAAGAAAGCTATATATGTTGCAAGGGAAGTGGGACCAACTTATGTACACCTTTACACTCCATGTATACTTGAGATAGGCTTAAACTCAGATGATGGACTTGAGGAAATGAGAAATAGGGATAAAGAAAGATTTGCTTTCTTTGAATATATGACTCCGCACGCAGAAGAGGTGATCAACAAAGTTAAGGAGGAATGTTTATTATGAAAAGAAAAAGAGTAAATATAAGAATGCCTGCCTTAGGAGGACAAGGTGCTGTTACCGCAGCTCACATCATAGCTACTGCCGCAGACTACGAAGGTTATTATGCAGTTTCTAACCCTTTTTTTGGTGCTGAGAAAAGAATGGCTCCTGCGGAAAGTTATGCACGTATCGGCCTGGAACCTATCTACGACAGAGGAGAAGTTGTTTATCCTGATGTTATAATGGTTTTTCATCCTCAGGTTATCACTATGGGAAAATCTTATACCATGCCTTTCTACTCTGGTATAAAGAAAAATGGCTTGATTATTATAAACACGGAAGAAGATTTGCTTACAGATGAAGACAAAGAACACTTAGAGTCATTGAATGTTAAGGTGTTTAACTTTCCAGCTACAAAATTCGCCATTGACATAGCAGGTACTGAGCTTTCCACTAATATGGCTATGATCGGAGCTTTATTTGGTTTAATAGGCTGTGTAGGTTTAGAAGCTATAGAAGAAGGTATAAAATCAAGATTCCTTAAAAAATTCGTAGCGTCGGGTGGTACAGCGTCTCTCGACTCGGCTCTTGAAAGGAAGTTTAAAAAGAAATTAGAGCTTATAGAGAAAAATCTTAATACTGCAAAATCTGCTTACGAACTTGCTGAAAGATGGGCTAATGAACAAGGTATAGAACCTTTCCTGCCAAGACCTCAGGAAGTAATGAAAACCCAAGGTGTGTAACCCCAGATTAGGGTTTTATAAATAAAACAAATATCGATTAAACTTAGACTTTAGATTGGCACAAAAGATACAGAAAATATGAGGCGTATAAGTGAGTGTTAAAATTAAAAATACACTGTATACGCCTCTCTCTTTTTCAAATACTAACTTAAATATTCAAAAAATTATAAATAATTTAGATTTTTTATAGAAAAAACCAGATTTAAGTAAATATCACTACTAGTTAAATTTTATATTCTTCACTTAAATTTTTAAGAGAGTCAATAAGAGCGTCGATAGTTTAAAAAGGCTGTTCCAAAAGAAGTATTCATAAAGATGATATAACCTTGGAGAAAGGATAACCTTATTCGTCATTCTGCAGCCGGAAAAGAAGCTCATACTTTTAATGAATTTTAATTAATTAAAATTAATTAACTAAAAACGTCTTCAGGAGTTGTTATGGTTATTGAGCTTATTATTTTGATCTCACCCCTGCTTTCTATAATAACTTCTTTATTTTTGGAAAAGAGGCATTATTCAAAAGTCAGCACTATTTTAACAGGTATTGCTTTCTTTCTAAGTCTATATGTACTCTTATTTGCCAATAAAGAAAGTTCTTTTATTTTCTTCAAATTTGACGGTCTTGGAACTCTTCTTGCTTCCTATATACTCCTTGTAAGCCTTGTGATCCACAAATACTCGGAAAACTATATGAAGGACGAGCAAGGGTTGAAAAGATACTTCATCCTTCTTGACTTGATGACTTGGAATTTATTAACTCTTGTTCTTTCAAACCACCTACTTGTTTTGTTTGCTTCTTGGCACCTGATGGGAGTAATTCTCTATTTTCTACTTACTTTTAACAACAGAAGAGAGCAAGCGGTGGAGTCTGGAAGGCTCGCACTCTTTACCCACAGGCTTGCTGATGTTCCTCTTCTAATAGCAGTCTTTTTACTTTACAAACAGCATGGCACCTTTGAAATAAGCAAGTTAGCCCAAGTGATTACCACAGAATCTTCAGATACTCTATGGATACCGACTCTCTTAATAATACTCAGCGGTATAATAAAGTCTGCACAAATACCTTTTCATGTTTGGCTAGTTTATAGTATGGAAGGTCCTACCCCCGTTTCCGCTCTTATGCACGCAGGTATAGTTAACGCAGGTTCTATCATAGTAAGCAAATTTTCCTTCTTGTTTGCTTACGATCTTTACGGGCTAAGTCTTTCCTTCTTGGTAGGCATAATAACTGCTGTGTTGGGCTCCACCCTTATGTTAATCCAGAACGATGTAAAGAGAGCATTGGGATATTCCACTGTAGGGCAGATGGGTTATATGATGATGGAAGTAGGCGTAGGTGCCTTTGCCCTTGCCATATATCATATGATGGCTCACGGTATATTCAAGGCTACCCTGTTTCTCTCCTCAGGAGGAGTCATACACGAAGCAAGAAGGGACCCTAACATTCCAAGGGACGAGGTTTACGACGCATTGATAAAAAAGGAGGAGCCTTATAAAGATACACCCACCCTGTTTTATGGAGCCATTTCTTTGTTGGTGCCACTTCTGTTAGTTTTGATTACTCACTACATCTTTGAGCCGGATTTCTTTAAATACCAGGCCCCCCTCATACTTTTATTCTTTGGCTGGATAACATCCGCCCAGGTGCTTCTTAATCTTTTTAAGGTAGGTAGGGAAAAACCTCGGCTTACTGCCTTCTTAGGCATAGTTTCCCTGTTTGTTTTCCTAAGTATATATGTCTTTATGTCCCTTCTTCTTAAAGGGCTTGTCTTTCCTTACGAAGGTCTTCAGGAAAAGGTATACGAAAGGGCTTTTTCTAACCCTGTCCTTCTCGTACTCGGCATAGCTATAAGCTTAATTTTGGTCTTGGTGGGCTGGATCCTCATATACTTTGCCAACAGGGAAGAGCCTGTGAAGGTTCACCTTAGCCTTTACGCCCACCTTTCCAGAGAACTTTACTTCCCAGACCTTTATAAGCTTATAGGAGAAGGATTTATGAAGATAGCTCGTATTTTAGCCTTTACTTCTTTTTCTGCGTTGTCTGTTTATGGAATTTTCTACACAGGAGAGCCCTTGAAGAATTTCCCTCTTGAGGCGTTCATACTTGCATTCTTTATTCCCCTGTTTCCCATAAGTCTGATAACCTCTTACCTCATAAGAAGGTTCTGGATATACTCTTACCCCCTTGTTGTACTTTTGGGTGTGATAAGCCTTGCGTTCATAAGAATACCAGAAAATGAATTCCTCTACTATCTCGCAAGCTTTACGCTACTTTTCCACTCGCTAAGGGCTGTATTAAGTCAAAGCTTTAAGGAAGGCATCTCAGAGCTGTATCCTGCGCTCCTTAGTCTGATTTGGCTATCCAAGGAAGAAGCCCACTTTATTTTCCTCCTATTGCCTTCCGCCCTTCTCTATCTCCTTGGCATTTACACTAAAAGGATGTTGCATACAGACAGCTTTTATTACGTCGGTGGACTTATGGAAAAGATTCCCATTTATTCCCTTTTGTTAGTGATGGCATCTTTGCAAGCATGCCTTACACCTCTTATGCCAAGCTTCTATTCATTCTTTGATACGCTTTTGAAAGCTAATGTCATACAGGCAACCTTGCTAATAACAGGATGGTTTTTGCTTGGTGCAGCCATTGCCCTCTCTGTTTGGAGGCCATTGCACGGCTTGCCAAGAGAGGATATAAACTATACAGACTTTATGAGGAGATAAGTTCATGGAAAAGGGAAGAAAGCTATACATAAGGTCTCTGGTAAATATATCTTCTGAGCCAATAGCATACTTTTGGCCCATGAGAACTTTCATTACCCGTAATCCCCTAAGGGAGTTTGAAGATAAACCCTTCAAGGATGCCCTAAAAGACGCAGAGTTTTTATTTGGAGGTAGAGGTTTTCTAAAAAGGGAAGATTACAGAGAACTTTACTCTCAGGGCTACATAAAGGAGCGGTTTCTAAAAGAAGGGATAAGAAAGTTCCTTTCCTTTGTAGAACCTAAAGCTCCTCTTCCCTATGAAGAACTGTTTTTTACACTCATGGTTGAGGATATAAAGGAGCCCGCCCTAAACAACCTATACAAGGGAAAAATAGAAAAGGAAACAATGAACGTCCTCTTAGAACATTTTACAGAAAACCCAGCCCAAGTATGTAGGGAACTTTTGCTATCCATAGGCTTAAAGCATACAATACAAGAGATCATAAAAATACTAACCGGTAAAGACCTCTCCCAAACCATAGACGAGCTTACCATAAAGTCAGCTTTTGACTTTTTGGACGAAGGACAGTCTACCATAGACATGCCCGGTAGGAGTGTGGGCTTTTACAAAGCTTGGAGAGAGTTGGCAAAAAGGAACTTAAGGTTCTTGATATGGGCAGGGAAAGGTTTAAAGGAGATGGTAGAAGCCTTTGAAGAGCCAGAGCCTGCCATAGAGTATATACTAACTTCCTTTGAACTCCCACAAGCCCTTTGGGAGAGATACATAACCCTTGAACTGGCACGCCTGAAAGGTATAGTGGGTTTTATAAAGTGGCGTTCTCACAACAAGTTTTACTACTGGCAAAAGGTACATCCTGTTGATGTTGTAGATTATACAGCCATAAGACTTTTGATAGCCAAGGCGGTAATAGATGCCAACAAAAAAGACCTTCCATTTGAACCCACCTACAGGACATTGGAAGAGTTTTTAAGCAAGGACTATGCCAGAGCCTACATCAAGTACGAGCTTGCCACAAAAAGATGCCCGCCACAGCTTTGGGATCGTATAAGGGATTATCTAAAGAAGCCTCACGAAAAAGTAGAAGAATACACAAAAGCAAAGGCGGAAATTCTGACACTTAGTCATTATCAGTTTCTAGCAAACTGGACGAAAAAGGTAGGCATAGACATAAACAGCATCAGCCCAGAGTATGTCCTTGAACTGGTAAAAGTTTATGAAAAGTTCAAAGAGGAAGAGGGGTATATATACCTTAGAGCCCTTGAAGACACACACATAGAGAATCTGATAGAGTCCATAAGGTTATCCCAAGAGAAGCAAGAAAAGCCTCTTGCTCAAGCGCTGTTCTGCATAGATGTACGGTCGGAGCGTTTTAGGAGAAACCTTGAAAGCTTAGGAATGTATCAAACTTACGGTATAGCAGGCTTTTTTGGTGTTCCCTTTGCCTTAGTGAACCTTCAAAAAGGGCACGAAGAATTTTTATGTCCTGTGGTAGTGATTCCAAGAAATGTGGTTTTTGAGATGCCCTACAAAAAGAGTGGAGTAGAAAAGGAAAAGGTCATCCACCAAGTTCTTCACGGTGTAAAAGACCACATATTGGCACCCTTTGTGGCGGTGGAGATGTTAGGGTTTGCCTTTGGTTTTGACTTCTTGGGAAAGACCTTCCTACCGGATAAGTATCTAAAGCTTAAAGAACTCACCCTTAAAGACCACACAAGAACATCCCTAATGGTAAACAAGCTCTCCGAGGAAGAAATAGAACAGATAACAAGAACTTACTACTTTAACGTTATAAGGTCAGTATTACAAGAACATCTTGAGATTCAAGATATTGACGACAAGGTTGTAAGCCGGGTGTATGAAGCCTGCATAAACAGTGAGGACACGCTCGATGATAACTTGAAAAAGGCGGTTGAAATTCTGAAAAATAAATACAAAGTGGACCGCGGTTATGTGGAACTTTTCAAGGAGAGGCTGAAAAGCGTAGGCTTTACAAAGGAAGAGCAGGCGTTTCTAATATCCACAGCCCTAAAAAGCATTGGTTTAACCAAAGACTTTGCCTCCATAGTTTTTGTGTTTGGACACGAGAGTAGATCTGAGAATAACCCCTATGAGTCCGCCCTGGATTGCGGTGCCTGCGGTGGTGCTTCAGGTATTTATAATGCCAGGGTTTTCTGCGTTATGGCTAACGACCCTGAGGTAAGGCAGATAATGGCTCAAAGACATGGATTGGAGATATCATCAAACACTGTATTTATCCCGGGCATTCATAATACGACTACCGACGAAATATTCCTTTACGACCTTGAGTTTTTGCCCGCCAACTATCTCCCGCTACTTGAAAACATGAAGAAAGATTTTCAAAGGGCTATGGAGCTTACCCTGATAGAAAGAGGACAGTCTTTGGATGCAAAAAAACCCGAGGAGGTTTCTAAGAAAGCCTACGATTGGTCTGAAGTTAGACCCGAATGGGGTCTTTCTGGTAACTATGCCTTTATTATAGGCAGGAGAAGCCTTACCAGCTCCGCCAACTTGGTGGGTAGAGTATTCTTGCATTCTTACGACTATCGCGTAGATAAAAAAGGTTTCTTGCTGGAAAACATACTCGCAGGTCCGTCTGTTGTAGGTCAATGGATAAATTCCGAGTATTATTTTTCGACTGTGGATAACGAAGTTTATGGCAGCGGAAGCAAGGTATATCATAACATTGTGGGAAGAATAGGGGTAATGACCGGTAATTACAGCGACCTAAGAATAGGTCTACCAGCCCAAACGGTGCTAAAAGATGGTAAGCCCTTTCATATACCTTTAAGATACACGCTTGTTATAGAGGCTCCTTTTGAGTTGGCGAAAAGAGCAATCGACAAGATAAGAAAGATAAGGGAACTTATGCAAAACGAGTGGATAAACGTGATTATCTTTGACCCAGAAAGCGGAATCTTTTATAGATACTCGGAAGGCAGCTGGACTGAATATCTTAAAAAAGAGGAGGTAATGATATGAAGAGTGTAAAGCTTCATGAGATGAAAAAGGTGGAGATTGTTATCAAAGGAGAAGATTTAGATTTTGTGATTGAATTACTAGAAAGAGCAGGTGTAAATGGCTACACTATAATACATAACCTTTCTGGAAAGGGTAGTCATGGTTTTCATGAAGGACATCTTCTATTCAACGAAGAGGATACTCTCGTGATGGTTATTTCGGTAATGCCGGAAAACCTTGTTGAAGCAGTACTTGAGGGTATAACTCCTTTTCTGAACAAGCATTCAGGTGTAGTGTTTGTTAGCAGTGTTATGGTGAGCAGAGTAGAAAAGTTCTATATTGACTAATATATAGACTGGAATGTAGGAAAAAACTAAATTCTAACATAAATATAGCTGCACAGGATTATTTTCTATCTTTGTAAACTACTAAATGTACTAATATAGTATAATTTGAATATGTCGAGTAAGAAATTCAATAAAAGCATGATATTCTTCTCCGGCTGCAGAATGACAAACAAGGTCATCCTTCCTTTAATGCTTATTATTCAACCTTTCTCTGTCATCCCAAGGACGTAAGTCCGAAGGATCTCCTTTTTAAAATCTATAAAAATCCTAATTTCTCACTCCAAGGTATTACTGTTGAATTTAGTTAATTGATTTTATTAGAATAAGGAAAGGTCTGCCTTCGTAATGGGACAATGTATGACTTATATCCAAATTACCAAAAGAATAATTAACAACAAGAGCTTCAGGGTAGTCTTTTAACTTCAGTATTCCCTTAACTCTAACAACATCTGTGGGTAAGTTGTTAATCATATTGAGAAGCTCGTCATAATCAATAGCTTCGTCTAAATAAATTACTTGTTGAGTATGGTTGTGTTTATGGTCTTCAACGTTAAGATAGTAAAGTTTTTCTTGTAAAGCGAAGATGCCACTAAACACTTCTGCAGGCAGCTTTCCATGAGATGTTTTGTATAGCTTGAAGCTCTTAAATACTGGCTCGTTGGTAAAAAGATTTCTAAGTAAATATCTTTTCCATATGTCCACAACACTATCTTCCACTTGTTTAATTGTGTTTTCATCTACAAGGTCTGTTTTGTTCAAAACCAGCACGTTAGAACTGCCTATCTGGTGTCTAGCGGTATCCTCTTGACTATATAGGTTAAAGTTCTTCGTGTCTATAAGGCATATTACTCCTTCTATTACGCACCCTAAGTTCTGAAGACTTATCATAACAGGAAAAGGCTCAGCAGAACCAGAGGTTTCTACCATGAGCACTTCAGGTTCATATTTTTCCCTTAGTTCACTGATAGCCTTTTCAAATTCTGCATGTATGGAGCAACATATACAACCCTCCGGAAGCTCCAAAACTTCAGAGTATGCGTTTTTCAAAATCTTCCCGTCAACACCTACTTCTCCAAGCTCGTTTACGATAACTGCTACTTTTTTTTCAGAAAAATGTTCCTTGGCAGCATTTAAAAGGAGAGTGGTCTTCCCACTTCCCGAGATAACCAGTTATTATGAAGG
>NZ_ABZS01000028.1 GCF_000173615.1 Sulfurihydrogenibium yellowstonense SS-5
CAACTTCATCTACATTACCAAGTAAAAATTTTGGTAATGAAATAGATGCTCTCTACACTGTAAATTTAACAAAAAAGCTAAACTTCCTTGCAAAAGCTGCATGGTATAAGGGTAAAGACAACATGCCATCACCTTTTAAAAATGATTTAACAAAATACTGGATACAGCTTACCTATAGATATTAATCCCCATAGAAGAGGAGGGTAGCCCTCCTCTTTGTCCATCAATTCTTGACTTTCTCTACCTTCCGGAAGTGATATAACCTACAAAAATCAACGTTGTCATTCTGTAGCCGTTGGAAAAATCTTATACTTTTACCCAATTTCTCACTTAACACATACTTTATACCTCTAAAGTCTAAAATGTCATTCTGTAGCCGGCGAAGAATCTCCTACTTCAACCCTCTTCCTTTCAAGTAACAATAAAAGAGGAGATCCTTCGGACTAAAGCCATCAGGATAATGGACAAAAATAAACTCATTTTACACATACATTTATAAAACTTACAGGAATTTTAGAACACTCTTGGCTTTGTAGATATAATCGGTAGCATAGTGATAGGTTTAGCATCTGGTATAGTCGGTTTTATTGGTGTTTACTGGTTAAAATCTAAGTTAAAATACGATGATTCCTTAGATGCTTTTGGAGTGCATGGATTAAATGGCATATGGGGTGCAATTGCAACAGGTATTTTTGCTAATCCAAGCGTAAACTCTGCTGGAAAAGGTCTATTGTATGGCAATTCGGCACAAGTAATAGTCCAATTTGAAGCAGTTTTAGCTACAATAGTGTATACAGCAATTATGACAACTATTTTATACTTCATCACATCTGTTTTAACCGGTGGTGCAAGGGTTGACGAAGAAACTGAAGTTATCGGTCTTGATGAATCAGTTCATGGAGAAAGAGGCTTTGAAATCTAATAAAAATTTTAATTTAAAGGAGGTATTTGTCATGAAAAAATTAGCAGTACTATCAGGAGCAATCTTCAGCGTTGCAGTTGCAAATGCTGGACAGATTACTGTAGCAAACAGTGATATTAAGGTTGATGGAGCATTGACAACAGGCTATTTTACATCAAACAATACTGGTTCAAGTAATCATGACAGCTTTAAAGTATCTAACTTTATTCTTGGGCTTAGCTCTGATGCAAAAGATGGAGGAATTGGCTTTAATGTAGGATTTGGAACAGTATTACTTCCAACAGTTTATGATGGTGGATTGGTTGATAACAAAGCAATCATAAACAAAAGCTTTGGACCTATCTATGCAGTATTAAGCTATAAACCAATCAGCAGTCTAATACTTGATGCAGGATTACTTACAACAAACATTGGATACGAACTTGCAACATCATTTACAAATCCAAACATCACATACGGAGCTGTATGGTCTGCACAGCCGTTTATTTATCCCGGTGCAAGAATCACTTATGCGTTAGGAGATATTAAATTCTATGCAGAAGCAAACAAAGATAAAGGATATTCAGATGGAAGCACTTTACTTCCAACTTCTGGAGCTTATGCGGTAGGTTCTCTCGGTACACTTTATGGTGTTAATTATGCAATATCTTATTATGATTACACAGCATATAAAAACTTGGTAGATATTGTTCTTTCAAAATCTATTAACGATAATTTAGACGTAGGAATTAACTTTGACTATCAATGGTTAGATAGTACAGCAAAAGTTTCTGGACATGATAGTAAAGGCTACGGTATAGCTGGTTATATTATTCCAAAATCTGGTAATTTTTCTTTACCTGTGAGAATTGAGTATGTGAATGGTGGTTCTAAGGGAAAAGAAAGTGGTATCTATAGTAGTGCATCTAAAGCCTGGACTATTACAGCAACTCCAACATTTAGACCAACAAAAAACACATACGTTAAAACTGAAGTTTCTTATGTAGATTCAGATAACAAAATATTTAAAGATAGTTCTGGAAATCCAAAAGATACGAAAGTATCTGCTGCTGCTGAGTTAGGATTTTTGTTCTAACAAGCTTTAAGCTGTAGTCTGAAAAGTTTCCTCTTAAAAAGGTAGAAAGTGAGTAGAGGCAATTCAAGAATTACCCATACAATGAATAAGTGAGAATTAAAAGACGGAGATTCTTAGCTGGCTACAGAATGACAAATAATGTTATCTTTTCTTTAATGTTTATCATTCAACCTATTTTGTCATCCAGCAGCGTAGTGGAGGGTCTCATTTTTTAATGTTTTTTTGGAAATAGGAGATGGGAGATTCTTCGCCGGCTGCAGAATGATACCATTGAGTCGTTCCGTGTCATCCTGAGGACGAAGTCCGAAGGATCTTCTTTTTTTTGATTTTTGTCTTGAAAAGAAAAAACACGAGATTCTTCGCTTCGCTCAGAATGACAATGTTGGTTTTTTGGAACAGTCTCAATAATAGACAAGGCAATACCTTTCCGTACATAAGGATTGATTAGCAATAGACAAGAAGTGAGATTTTTATTTAATAGTTATTCATCACTTTTCACTTATTCCAAAGGGTTTAGTTTTACAAAAATTGCCAATTTCTCACCTCCAAGGTATTTTTAAAAATGCCTATTTATCAAAATCTTATGTTATTTTTTTAAATTTCTTAACATTTATTTCGTGTTAAATTGTTGCATAAAAAATATGTAATCAAACAGTGTTATATTAAAAAATAATTAAATTTTAATATTTTTTTAAACTAAAATATGATATATTATTACATTTAATAAAACAGTGTTTGAAAATTGTTAAAAAATTTGACAAACAATTTATTTTCAGTAAAATACTGTTTGATTTTAATAAAAATAACTCTGTTATAGGAGGTTTAAAAATGGAAAAGGCAGATTTACTTTTAAAAGTTGATGAAAAATACTATCCGCCAAAGGAGATAGTAGAAAATGCTTGGGTTAAGGATTATGAATCACTTTACAAGAAGTCTATCGAGAATAGAGAGGCTTTCTATGAAGAGATTGCCAACGAATTAGAATGGTTTCAAAAGTGGGATAAAGTTTTAGAATGGAACTATCCTTATGCAAAATGGTTTGTAAATGCGAAGACAAACATAACTTATAACTGTATAGACAGGCATGTAAAAAATGGCAAAAGAAATAAGGTAGCTTTTATCTCGGTAGATGAAGAAGGAAATGAGAGAAAGGTAACTTACGGTGAGCTTTTAGATTTAGTTAGCAGGCTTGCAAATGGATTAAAATCTCTTGGAATTAAAAAAGGTGATAGGGTTTCTATCTACATGCCTAACACTGTTGAAGCTGCAATAGCAATGCTTGCTTGTGCAAGGATCGGGGCTATACATAGCGTAGTTTTTGCAGGATTTAGCGAAGGAGCTTTAAAAATCAGAATAGATGATGCTAAGGCTAAAGCTGTAATTACTGCAACCTATACAAAAAGAAGAGGTAAAAAAATACCATTATTCCCAACAGTAAAAGAAGCAATTAGAGATTTAGATTTTGTAGAAAAAATAATACTTTGGGATAGAGATAACGAGCTTTCAGACGAGTATGAGGAGCATAACGTGGTAGATTTTTACAAACTTATCAAAAATTCATCAAAAGATTGTCCGCCTGAGATTCAAGACGCAGAAGACCCATTATTCATTCTTTATACATCAGGAACAACAGGAAAGCCAAAAGGTGTCCTTCATACAACCGGCGGATATATGGTTAATACATACATGACTTCAAAATATGTTTTTGACTTAAAAGAGAATGATATTTACTGGTGTACGGCAGACGTAGGTTGGATTACTGGTCATAGCTATATTGTTTATGGACCTTTGGCTAACGGTGTTACTTCAATCATGATGGAAGGTGTGCCGGTATATCCACATCCGGGTATTTGGTGGGAGTATGTAGAAAAGTATGGCGTTAACGTGTTCTACACAGCACCAACTGCCATAAGAATGTTAATGAGATTTGGAGATGATATACCGGCTAAGTATGATTTGTCAACACTGAAGGTTTTAGGTTCTGTTGGTGAACCAATCAATCCAGAGGCTTGGCTATGGTACTACAAAAACATAGGAAGAGGAAAAGCGGTAATCGTAGATACATGGTGGCAAACTGAAACAGGAGCTCATATGATTACAACAGTCCCAAGCTATCCTGCAAAGCCGGGCAAAGCTGGTAAGCCAATGTTTGGAATTGAAGTTGCAGTAGTAGATAAACAAGGAAATCCAATGCCACCAAACCAAGTTGGTCATTTAGTAATCAAAAACCCATGGCCTTCTATGCTTAGAACTTGCTGGGGAGAGCCGGAAAGATATGAAAAATACTGGAATGAGATACCCGGCTACTATTCAGCAGGAGACTTAGCTGCGATAGATGAAGAAGGTTATGTGATGGTTGTTGGTAGAGCTGATGATGTTTTAAGTGTAGCAGGACACAGAATCGGTACTGCAGAAGTTGAATCAGCTATTGTAGAAAACCATGCGGTTGCAGAAGCAGCTGTAATCGGTAAGCCAAACGAAATCAAAGGTGAATCTATCAAAGCGTTTGTAATCTTAAAAGAAGGATATGAGCCTTCAGAAGAGTTAAAAGAAAGAATTAAAGACACTGTAAGAGATGTTCTTGGACCAATAGCTGTTCCTGATGAGATTGAGTTTGTTGATAAATTACCAAAAACAAGAAGCGGAAAAATAATGAGAAGATTGTTAAAAGCAAGAGAACTTGGCTTAGAAATTGGCGATACTTCAACATTAGAAGAATAAGATTTTTCAGACGCCCTCCTTTCAAAAGGAGGGTTTTTTTATTGATTTTTAAAGCAAAATATAACAATGTTATAAAGATGGTATTAAAACGATGTTTTAAATAAAATTTTATAAAAGGAGGTTGACATGAAAAAAATACTTTTAGCAGCAGCATTGTTATCAGCCACAGCAAGCCAAACTATGGCAGCTAATGACCTTGAATCTGCATTCAAAGAATCAAAGGTTATGGGACAGTTTAGAGCTTTCTACATTGATAGAAATTACGACGGAGCTACCTTTAGTAGAAATGATAGGTCAGCTTTTGCAATTGGTGGAAAGTTTGGCTTTGAGACTGCAGCAGTAAATGGCTTAAAATTTGGAATCATGGCTTATTCTACAAACGGAATCAACACAAACAGAATGGGTGGAACTAATCCACACTTAGACCCTTCTTTATTTGGAAAAGATAGAAAAAGCGTCACTTATATCGGTCAGTTGTATTTAGATTACAAATACCAAAACACAGCTGTTAAGATTGGAAGACAAGAGATTAACACTCCAATGGCTGGCATGGACGATGCAAGAATGCTTCCAAACCTTTTTGAAGGTGCGTTAATCACAAATAAAGATATTCCAAAAACAACCATCATAGCAGGACACTTTTGGAATATGGCATACGGAACATTTGCAAACGCTTACTCTGCTTGTTCTTATTTAAGTTTACAATCAGGTTATGGTTGTGGTGGATATTCTGGATCAAATCTGAGTGCGAGTGGTTTAGGCTTAGCTAAGTATGACACAGGAAATTTCTTAAACATGGGTAAACAAGCTATTGGAAAAGCAAACGCCGGTGTTTCTGTGATTGCTGTAATCTACGAAGGGATACCAAACTTAAAGCTTCAGGCTTGGGACTACTACGCATGGGATATGCTTAACATTTTATACTTACAAGGTGATTATACGTTAAAACTATCTGATGTAAAAACTACATTGTCAGCTCAGTATATCAACGAAACAAACGTTGGAAACAACATTAAAAATGTATTTGGAAAAGAAGTTGGGGCAAATTTATTTGGTGCTAAGGTAAACTTTAATATTCCGGTGCCTGTAGTTGAAAACTTTAATCTTTATGCTGCATACTCTCAAACCGGAAAAGATGAAGGAAAACTTTTTAACGGTGGATTATTCACCCCATGGGGTGGAACACCTGGATTTGTACAAGGTACTGTTACAAGGCTTGGTTATGTAGCTGATACATCTGCATGGAAGGTTGGAACATCTTTTGACATAATCAAAGGATTAAACTTGCACCTTGCATACTCGTATTTTAACGTAGGAAGTAAAGCTGAGTATTATAAAGATTCATCTGGTAATTTTAAAACCCACGATGCTTCAGAAACAAACTGGGACTTAACATGGAAATGTAGATTAGTTAAAAACCTTGAATTAAGGGCAAGAGGAATTTACACATGGAACTTTGTGCCGGGTCAAAACTTTACAGAATACAGACTTATCGCAAATTATAATTTCTAATAATTTAAAAAGGGAGGTAAGGCTATGAACAAAGCATTGATTGAAAAAATCAAAAATGACCCAGATTTTCAAAAGCTTGTAAAGGAAAGAACAAGGATAATGATTATCCTAACATTGGTTGAGCTTGTAGTTTACTTTGGTTTTATCTTGTTGGTTGCATTTAACAAAGAGTTTTTAGCTCAAAAGCTTGGAGATAGTGTAATAACTATCGGCATTCCAATAGGAATTGGCGTGATCGTAATCTCGTTCCTTTTAACAGGTATCTATGTTTACATAGCTAACAAAGATTTTGATGAATTAACAGAAAAAATAAAGCAAAAGTATGTAAGGGAGGTGTAAGCTATGACTAAAAGGAGTTTAATGTTTTATCTGTTAAGTGTGGCTGTTGTAGGATTTGCCTTTGCAGCCGGCGGAGTAGAAGGACCGGTTCAAAAGCAAGCTGTAAATCCACTTGCAATAACGATGTTCATAATCTTTGTTGTTGCAACCCTTGGAATTACATACTGGGCTGCAAAAAGAACAAAAACAGCCAAGGATTTCTATACAGCAGGCGGTGGAATTACAGGATTTCAAAATGGTTTAGCAATAGCCGGTGATTTCATGTCTGCTGCATCTTTCCTTGGAATTGCCGGACTTGTTTATACATCCGGATATGATGGGTTGCTTTACTCTATCGGTTTCTTAGTTGGTTGGCCTATTGTTATGTTCTTACTTTCTGAGCCGCTTAGAAATCTTGGAAAGTATACCTTTGCAGACGTAACATCTTTTAGACTTGAACAAAGAAGAATAAGAATTCTTGCCGCAATTGGTTCCTTGTCTGTTGTAACATTCTATCTTATTGCACAGATGGTTGGTGCTGGTAAGCTTATACAGTTGTTGTTTGGTTTACCTTACTCAACAGCTGTTATAGTTGTTGGTTCATTAATGATAATCTACGTTGCGTTTGGTGGAATGCTTGCAACAACTTGGATTCAGATTATAAAAGCTATCTTACTACTTGGTGGTGCTTCATTTATGGCGTTTATGGTACTACTTCATTTTGGATTTAGCTTTGAAAATCTCTTCCAAACAGCTGTATCGGTTCACTCAAAAGGTGAAAAGATAATGGCTCCGGGTGGTCTTGTTTCTGACCCATTAAACGCTATCTCTCTTGGACTTGCTTTAATGTTTGGAACAGCTGGATTGCCACACATCTTAATGAGATTCTTTACAGTTCCTAACGCAAAAGAAGCAAGAAAATCGGTATTCTTTGCAACAGGCTTTATTGGATACTTCTACATCTTAACATTCATCATTGGATTTGGTGCTATTGCTTTATTCGTTCAACATCCAGAATACTTCCAAAATGCTAAACAAGTCGTTGTTGATGGAATTACTAAAATAGTTGATGCTAATGATCCTGCTAAAAACTTAATCGGTGATAAAAAGGCTCTTGTTGGCGGAGAAAATATGACAGCTATTCACTTAGCTGAAGCTGTTGGTGGACCTGCATTTATGGGATTTATCTCTGCGGTTGCTTTTGCTACTATCCTTGCAGTTGTAGCTGGTTTAACACTTGCAGGAGCTTCTACTGTATCCCACGACCTTTATGCTAACGTTTTTGCAAAAGAAAAAGATGAACAAAAAGAAGTTAAAGTTTCCAAAATAGCTACAATTATTATTGGTATCTTTGCAATCGTTCTTGGAATTGTTTTTGAAAAACAAAACGTTGCGTTCATGGTTGGTTTAGCTTTTGCAATTGCCGCATCTGTTAACTTCCCGATTCTTATCTTAGCTATCTATTGGAGAAATCTAACAACAACGGGTGCATTCTGGGGTGGACTTGCCGGCTTAGTTGTAGCTCTTGTTTTAATCGTTATCTCTCCAACAGTTTGGGTTGATGTACTGAAAAATCCAGAGCCAATCATAAAACTCAAAAACCCGGCTATCTTCTCAATGCTAACTACTTTTGTATTAACAATACTTATCTCTAAGCTTGACAGCAGCCAAAGAGCAAAAGAAGACAGAGAAGGATTTGAGTCACAATATGTTAGAACTCAAACAGGCATAGGAGCAGAAGGTGCTGTACATCATTAATTAATTTTTATGGTGGGCTTATCTGCCCACCTCTAACAAAAAGGAGTAAAACAATGAGCATCGTTGATATAGAGCTTTATCTAAAACAAATCTATCCATTTGAGCTTTTAACCAATCAAGAGCTATCGGAGATTGTAAATAACTTAGTCATTGAATATTACAAAAAAGGTCAAAAAATAGAAGATGTTGATAATTATCTTTATGTTGTTTTGAAAGGAGTAGTTGTTGAAAAAGATAGTCTTGGCAATGAGGTAGGATACTTTGGTCAAGGAAGTTTTTTTGATGTCAGCAGAGTGATTAACGGGTCTGAAAACATTTTTGAAGCCTTTGAAGAGAGTATTTTATACAAGATAGACAAAAAGATAATCTTAAAGCTTGTTAACGAAAATGAAAGATTTGGTGAGTACTTTAAAAAGTCTACAAAAGAAAAGCTTTCTTCAATAGCTTCAGAAAATCCGTACTTCTTTTTGAAAGTAAAAGAGATAGAGCTTCAGCAGCCGGTTATAGTATCAAAAGATACAACTATCTATGACGCAGTCAAAGAAATGACAGAAAAAGGAGCTTATTCGGTCATAGTTGATTTTAGAAATGGTGAGTATGGAATCATCACAGACTCAGACATAAGAAAAAAAGTTATACTTCAAAATATAAGTGCTTCTGAAAACGTTGAAAAAATAGCTACAAAGGGACTTATTACAATAAATGCAGATTCATTTTTATTTGATGCGATATTTTTGATGATTAAACATAACATTAAAAGAGTTGTTGTCGAAGAAAACGGTAAGATTATAGGCATTTTAAACGAAGTTGACTTGCTATCATTATACTCTAATCAGCCACAGTTTTTAGCTTTAAGAGTTGAAAGAGCAAAATCAATCAAAGATTTAAAAATCCTTTCAGATTCCATTGCAAGAACTGTAAAGATTCTTCACAAAGAAGGAATAAGAACAAGACATATTATGAAAATTGTTTCAGAGATTAACACAAGGATATTTAGAAAAGCATTTTTACTTACAGCACCGGTAGAGCTTTTAGACCATTCAAGCCTTATCGTTATGGGAAGCGAAGGAAGGCAGGAGCAGATTTTAAAAACAGACCAAGATAACGGTTTAATCCTTGAAGATGGCTATCAAAATCCAAATTTAGAAGCTATTTCCCAAAACTTTATAGAAGCACTAAAAGAGCTTGGCTATCCAGAATGTAAAGGAAATGTAATGATTACAAATCCATATTGGAGAAAATCTATAAGCGAGTTTAAAAACTCTATAATTGATTATGTAAATCATATCACGCCGGAAAATATGCTAAACTTAGCCATTCTCATAGATGCTAAACATATCATCGGAAGAGAAGACCTTTATAATGAGCTTATAGACTTTATGTTTTCAAAAATTTCAGATAATAAAACGTTTTTATCATACTTTGCACTTCCTACCATTCAGTTTAAAACACCACTGACATTTTTTGGCACTTTTGAAACAGAAAAGGGTGAACATAAAGGAGAATTAGACATAAAAAAAGGTGGTATCTTTCCAATCGTTCACGGCATAAGGTCGTTAGCAGTTGAAAACAAAATAAGAGAGACTAATACATTTGAAAGAATAAAAAGACTGTCAGAAGTAGGCATTTTTAACAGAGAGTTTGCATCAGAGCTTATAGAAGCATTAGAATTTTTCCTTACTTTAAGACTGAGAGAGAGACTAAGAAAGATAGAAATGGGCAAACAGCCGGACGATTATGTCAGCATCAACCTACTTTCAAACTTTGAAAAAGACCTTTTAAAGGATGCTTTTAAAATCGTAAACAAATTTAAAGATTTAATCATCAATCATTTTAAACTAAACTACATATCATGAATAGCATATTAGAAAAATTAAGCTTTTATTATAAGAAAAAACGATTAAAAAATCCAAATTATAGCTTTCTGTTTGAGGAACCACCGGAAAATGAGTATGTAGCATTCGATACAGAAACTACAGGTTTAAATCCAAAAGTTGATGATATTTTATCAATCGCAGCAGTAAAGATAAAAGATAATAAAATACTATTAAATGAAAGGTTTAACGTAATTGTTAGACCTGATAGAGAGATTATCGAAGATGCTATAAAAATTCACGGACTTAGAAAAAAAGACCTTGAATCCGGTATACCAATAGAAGAAGCAGTTGATAGGTTTGCACATTTTATAGGAAGTAGACCACTTGTAGGCTACTACTTAGAGTTTGACGTTGCAATGGTAAACAAATATTTTAAAAAACTCTCCGGAACAACATTGCCAAACAAACAGATAGAAGTATCAGCACTTTATTATGATTTCAAAATCGGCTTAATTCCACAGGGATTTGTTGATTTAAGATTTGATTCTATCCTCAAAGATTTAGACATACCTACCTTTGGAAAGCATGATGCTTTAAACGATGCCATCATGACAGCACTGATTTTTTTAAAGTTAAAAAATAAATAAATAGGAGCGTGTCTAATGAAAAAAGTCAAACTTCCTTTTTTAGAACATATAGGGGCTGTTATTGAAGATTTAGACCAAGGAATAGCAGTATTAAGCATAGATATTAAAGATTACCATTTACAACATCTTGGATACGTTCATGGTGGAGTTATATCTAGTTTAGCAGATAACACAGGGTGGTATGCAGTAATTTCAAATTTACCGGAGGATAAAACTTCTGTAACAATTGAGATAAAAATTAACTATCTAAAACCGGCAAAGGAAGGAAAATTAAAAGCGATAGGAAGAGTCTTAAAATTAGGTAAAAGCGTAGCCTTTGCAACGGTAGAGCTGTATTCAAACGATGACCTTGTAGCATATGCAACAGGAACCTATGCTATATTAACGATTTAGCAAGTTGAAAAACTTTGACTTTAGTTAATGATATAATCATATGTTAGATGATAAATTGGTGGTTTTTATAGAATATAAAAAAGAGCTCCTTCGGCTTACAGTCTCAGGATAACACGGAAAAGTGAACTTACTATAATTTTGGAACATTCTTGTGAATATCTTCAGAAAGAAATCGATAAATTTTACAAAATCTAAGAATAAATCCTTTAGACTTTGTCTCGCGAATCACTGCTACTCACTTTTTACTCCTTAACTTCCTTCTCCGGTTTTCCAAATAGATATCCTTGTAGATAATCTACACCAAGTTTTATAAGAACATCTTTCTCTTCCTCTAATTCAACCATTTCTGCCAACACTTTAATATTTTTATGTTTGGCAATTCTTATAATATTTTCAACTATAATTTGGTTGTCTAAATCTTGATGAATATTTGCGACTAAGGCACCATCTATTTTGATTATATCAACATTAAAATGTTTTAGATATACAAAATTAGAATATCCGGCACCAAAATCATCTATTGCGTATTTAAATCCTAAGGATCTTCCGTGTTGGATTGTTCCTTTTACATTTTTAAAATCTAAAATAGCTTCTTCTTCTGTTATCTCTAAATAAACATTTTCAGGTTTTAAACCATTGGATACGCAAAGGTTATATAGATTTTCTAAGTTTTTAGTTTTATAAATAAAATTTTTAGACATATTTAAGAATAAGCATTTATTCAATTTCTTTTCTGAAAGATACTTAATTGCTTTTTCTTGAATCATTTTATCTATCTCTTCAACAAGTCCGTACTTAATAGCATTATTTATAAATTGATATGCTGGAATGTATTTATTTTCTTTCTCATCGTAAATTCTCGCTAAAACTTCATAACCATATATATTTCCGGTTTTTGCTTCAACTA
>NZ_ABZS01000027.1 GCF_000173615.1 Sulfurihydrogenibium yellowstonense SS-5
TGGCAATGAATAAGGAAGCTAAGAGATGGGCGAGGTCTTCAAAAGATTCTTTTGGAGAGTTTGATCCTGGCTCAGCGCGAACGTTGGCGGCGTGCCTAACACATGCAAGTCGTGGGGCAGCAGGCTACTACCTTCGGGTAGTAGTGCTGGCGACCGGCAAACGGGTGAGTAACACGTAGCTTACCTACCCATAGGTTGGGGATAACATCCCGAAAGGGGTGCTAATACCCAATAATGAGGAGGCTCCAAAGCCCTTATGGGTGCCTATGGATGGGGCTGCGTCCCATCAGCTAGTTGGTGAGGTAATGGCTCACCAAGGCTACGACGGGTAACCGGTCTGAGAGGATGACCGGTCACAGTGGGACTGAGACACGGCCCGCACCCCTACGGGGGGCAGCAGTGGGGAATATTGGGCAATGGCCGAAAGGCTGACCCAGCAACGCCGCGTGGTGGATGAAGCCCTTCGGGGTGTAAACACCTTTTCTGGGGGAAGATAATGACGGTACCCCAGGAATAAGGGACGGCTAACTACGTGCCAGCAGCCGCGGTAATACGTAGGTCCCGAACGTTGCGCGAATTTACTGGGCGTAAAGGGTCCGTAGGCGGTTTAGCAAGTGGTTGGTGAAATTTCACGGCTCAACCGTGAAACTGCCTTCCAAACTGCTAAACTTGAGGCAGGGAGAGGTCGGCGGAATTCCCGGTGTAGCGGTGAAATGCGTAGATATCGGGAGGAACACCAGTGGCGAAGGCGGCCGACTGGAACTGTCCTGACGCTGAGGGACGAAAGCTAGGGGAGCAAACCGGATTAGATACCCGGGTAGTCCTAGCCGTAAACGATGGATGCTAGATGTGGGCTACGAAAGTAGTCCGTGCCGTAAGCTAACGCGTTAAGCATCCCGCCTGGGGAGTACGGCCGCAAGGTTGAAACTCAAAGGAATTGACGGGGACCCGCACAACCGGTGGAGCGTCTGGTTTAATTCGATGCTAACCGAAAAACCTCACCAGGGTTTGACATGCGGTGTGTCGGGTATGAAAGTACCCTAGGCTATGATTATTCATAGCCGCGCCGCACAGGTGGTGCATGGTCGTCGTCAGCTCGTGTCGTGAGATGTTGGGTTAAGTCCCGCAACGAGCGCAACCCTTGTCCTGTGTTACCAGCGGGTAATGCCGGGTACTCACAGGAGACTGCCGGCGATAAGCCGGAGGAAGGAGGGGATGACGTCAGATCAGTATGCCCTTTATGCCCTGGGCTACACAGGCGCTACAGTGGCAGGGACAATGGGCTGCAACGCCGTAAGGCGGAGCTAATCCCCTAAACCCTGTCGTGGTGCAGATTGAGGGTTGCAACTCACCCTCATGAAGGCGGAATCGGTAGTAATGGCGAATCAGCAATGTCGCCGTGAATACGTTCCCGGGTCTTGTACACACCGCCCGTCACGCCATGGGAGTCGGGTTCATCGGAAGTCCCCGAGCTAACCTGCAAAGGAGGCAGGGGCCGATGATGGGCCTGATGACTGGGGCGAAGTCGTAACAAGGTAGCCCTAGGGGAACCTGGGGCTGGATCACCTCCTTTATAGGGATATCCTATACAAAAAACAGCTCATCTTCTTAGCTTCCTTCCTAATTTGCTAAGGGCCTTTAGCTCAGGCGGTTAGAGCGTACCCCTGATAAGGGTAAGGTCAGTGGTTCGAGTCCACTAAGGCCCATAGAAAATGGGGACGTAGCTCAGTTGGGAGAGCATCTGCTTTGCACGCAGAGGGTCAGGGGTTCAAGTCCCCTCGTCTCCATAGCGGTAAAGGAAAAGGAAAATAGGAAATAGTAAAAGTAAAAATTGGTAAAAGTAAAGAAAAAAGAAAAGAGTATAAGTTAAGTAAGTAGGCAAAAAGTAAAAGAGTAAGAAGTAATAATATAAGTAAGAGTAAAGTAGTAAAAAAGGTACCTTGGCAATTGAATAGGTTAGTAGGCTGTAGGTAGTAGATAAGGCCAAGCTGCTAAGGGTCCATGGTGGATGCCTAAGGCAGTCAGAAGGGATGAAGGGCGTGGCAAGCTGCGATAAGCCTCGGGGAGCCGCAAGCAGGCATTGATCCGAGGATTCCCGAATGGGGAAACCCGGCTGGTTAATAGCCAGTCATCCGCGTCAGCGGAGCCGAACTCGGCGAAGTAAAACCTTTTAGTAGCCGGAGGAAAAGAAACCGCAATGGGATTCCCTAAGTAGCGGCGAGCGAACGGGGAAGAGCCTAAACCAGTGTGGTGCCATGGTGGTAGCCTTAGCCACACTGGGGTAGTGGGATAGCCGGCGCAGACAGCTACCACTGTCTGGGGAAGTTACAAAACTGTCAGTTAGCAGAAGTAGCTGGAACGCTACGCCATAGAGGGTGAAAGCCCCGTATGCAAAAACTGACAGTCTTCCTAGCTGCTAATCCCGAGTACCACTGCCCCCGTGAAAGGTAGTGGGAATCAGCCCAGACCACTGGGTAAGGCTAAATATTCCTGACTGACCGATAGCGCAACAGTACCGCGAGGGAAAGGTGAAAAGAACCCCTGCAAGGGGAGTGAAAGAGAACCTGAAACCATGGATCTACAAGCCAGTGGAAGGACTATTAAAAAGTCCGACTGCGTGCCTCTTGGAAAATGAGCCAGGGAGTTGTGGTATGCGGCAAGCTTAAGCCGATAGGCGAAGGCGTAGGGAAACCAAGTCCGAATTAGGGCGCTATTAGTCGCATGCTGCAGACGCGAAGCGGAACGATCTATCCATGCCCAAGGTGAAGGACGGGTAACACCGTCTGGAGGCCTGAACCAGTCGGTGCTGCAACACAGTTGGATGAGGTGTGGATAGGGGTGAAAAGCCAATCGCGTTCCGTGATAGCTCGTTCTCCCCGAAATGCATCGACGTGCAGCGTCAAGCGTTTCCCCCGGGAGGTAGAGATACTGATTGGGCTAGGGCCCCGAAAGGGGTACCGAACCCAACCAAACTCCGAATGCCCGGGAGGATAGCTTGGCAGTGAGACTACGGGGGATCAGCTCCGTAGTCGAGAGGGAAACAACCCAGACCGCCAGCTAAGGTCCCAAAGTGCATGCTAAGTGGAGAAGGATGTAAAGCCTCGAAGACAGCGAGGAGGTTGGCTTAGAGGCAGCCATCCTTTAAAGAGTGCGTAACAGCTCACTCGTCGAGAGGCTTTGCGCCGAAAATTTAACGGGGCTAAGCATGCCACCGAAGCTGCGGGCTTGCTTTAACAGCAAGCGGTAGGGGAGCGTTCCCTGCGGGCTGAAGTCTCACCGTAAGGAGGGATGGACTGCAGGGAAGTGAGAATCCTGGTATGAGTAGCAGCCAAAGACAGGTGAGAAACCTGTCCGCCGGAACTCCAAGGGTTCCAATCCAATGTAAATCAGGATTGGGTTAGTCGGTACCCTAAGGTGAGGGCGAAAGCAGTAGCCGATGGGAAGCAGGTTAATATTCCTGCACCAGCTGTCTGGAGACCAAGGCACGACGCAGGAGGATAGCACCAGGGGAGATTTGGATCGCTCCCTTTAAGCGTCCGAGGGCGAGGAATAGGCAAATCCGTTCCTCATACAAGCCCAAGGCGTGATGAGGAGGCTAAGCCTCGTGCTTAGCCAACTGGTGTGACTTCAGACTGCCAAGAAATAGTGTCGTGGTCGTCGAAGGATGGCTGACCGTACCGGAAACCGACACAGGTGGAGTGGGTTAGCAGCCTAAGGCGCTTCGGGGTAACTCTCCTCAAGGAACTCGGCAAACTGACCCCGTACCTTCGGAATAAGGGGTGCCCACCGCAAGGTGGGTCGCAGAAACCAGGTCCAGGCGACTGTTTACCAAAAACACAGCACTGCGCAAACTCGAAAGAGGACGTATGCAGTGTGAAACCTGCCCAGTGCCCGTAGGTTAAGGGGAGGGGTGATAAGCCCCAAACCGAAGCCCGGGTAAACGGCGGCCGTAACTATAACGGTCCTAAGGTAGCGAAATTCCTTGTCGGGTAAGTTCCGACCTGCATGAATGGTCCAACGATCTGGACGCTGTCTCGAGGAGAGTCCCGGTGAAATTGTAGTGCCGGTCAAGATTCCGGCTACCTGCGGCAGGACGGAAAGACCCTGTGAAGCTTTACTGTACCCTGGCACTGTTTGCCTGCGCATCCTGCGCAGGATAGGTGGGAGCCTAAGAAGTGCCCCTTTCGGGGGGCATGGAGGCGCCGGTGAGATACCACCCTGGATGTGTGGGTAAACTAACCTAGCCGTGTTACCCACGGCAGGGACAATGTCAGGCGGGCAGTTTGACTGGGGCGGTCGCCTCCTAAAGGGTAACGGAGGCGCCCAAAGGTACCCTCAGGTGGGTCGGAAATCCACCGTTAGAGTGCAAAGGCATAAGGGTGCCTGACTGCGAGACTGACAAGTCGAGCAGACGCGAAAGCGGGGCTTAGTGACCCGCATGTTCCGAGTGGAAGGGCATGCGATCAGCGGATAAAAGCTACTCCGGGGATAACAGGCTAATCCCGCCCAAGAGCCCACATCGACGGCGGGGTTTGGCACCTCGATGTCGGCTCGTCGCATCCTGGGGCTGAAGTAGGTCCCAAGGGTTGGGCTGTTCGCCCATTAAAGCGGCACGCGAGCTGGGTTCAGAACGTCGTGAGACAGTTCGGTCCCTATCCGCCGCAGGCGCAGGATACTTGAGAGGAGCCATCCTTAGTACGAGAGGACCGGGATGGGGCAGGCTCTGGTGTACCAGTTGTTCCCCAAGAGCAGCGCTGGGTAGCCATCCTGCTACGGGATAAGCGCTGAAAGCATCTAAGCGTGAAGCCCACCTCAAGATAAGGTATCCCTGAAGGGCCGTGGGAGACTACCACGTTGATAGGCTGCAGGTGGAAGCTCGGTAACGGGTGGAGCCAAGCAGTACTAATCGCCCGTTTGGCTTGGCCTTTTACTGCTTACAGTCCTACTAACCTATTAAATTGCCAAATCCCTGGTGTCCATAGCGGTGGGGAAACACCCGGCTTCCATTCCGAACCCGGCAGTTAAGCCCACCAGCGCCCATGATACTGGCCGGGAGACCGGTCGGGAAAGTAGGTCGACGCCGGGGTTTATTATTTATTTCTAATACTTAAATCTCCAACGTATACAAATCTTAAATCTTCATCGGTTCTTAACATTAAACTTCCATCTTCATTTAGACCAATCAGTTTTCCTGAAAGTATTGGTTTTCCATCTTCTAAAATCATAACATCTTGATTTAACCAAAGAAGATTTTCTTCAATCTTTTTAATGTCTAAGTAGTTTTCTTTTATGAATTTTAAATAGTCTTTTTCTATTTGTTGTAATATGTCTAAAAATATTTCTTTTCTGCTAAATGTTTTTCCTTCCTCTATTTTTAAAGATGTTGCTACTTCTTTAATATCTTCTTCAAAATCTTTTATAGATTGGTTTACATTTATTCCTACACCAACGATTAACTTTGAGATGCTATTATTTTCTATGCTGCTTTCAATCAAAAAGCCGGCTATTTTCTTTCCATTTAAATAAATATCATTTGGCCATTTGATTTTTATCTTTCCATTAACATAATTCCTTAAAACTTTAAAAACGCTATAATTAAATAGCAGGCTAAAATGAGATAAATAGTTTACTTCTATTTCCGGTTTTAAGACTATTGTAAAGTATAATCCTAAGCCTTTATGGCTAATCCATTTTCTATTTTTTCTACCTTTTCCGGCCGTTTGCGATTCTGCAAAAATCACAGCTCCATCTTCATAGTTTTCTCTTTTTGCTTGTATGTTTGTAGAGTCAATTTCTTCAAAATAAAGATATTTTTTTCCTATGAATTTTGTTTTTAAGTTTGGAATTATTTCTTGTGGTAAGAGTTTATCAGGTAGCTGTATTATTCTGTATCCATACTTATCCGATTCTATTTTGTATCCTAAGTCTTTGAGTTTTTTAATCTTTTTCCATACTGCAACACGTGAAACTTTAAAGATTTGTGCTAACTGCTCGCCTGACATCTTTTTTTCTTTTAAAAGTTGTATCAGTTTTGCCTCGTCAATCATTTAATACCTTTAATCTTTCATAAGATTTAAAGCATATTCTAAATCTTTCGTTGGTAAATTACAACTAAAATTTTTACAAACATAGATATCACATTCATCGGATAAAATCATGTTGTTTGTGTACGGAATTAATTCTTTTATCTGTTTTTCGTTTTCTCTGTTTAAAAAGACAATCGCTTTATTAGGAATGAATTCGGTATTTATTTTATCTAAAACCTTTTCACAGTTTCCGGCTAACACTACTTCAGAAGTCGGGTAGAAAACAAGCATTAAAACAATATTAAACATTGAGTGGTAAGATGGAAGTCTTTTAATCTCACCGCCAAATGCTTTTAGTGTTTCTATAGCAAAGTTATAATACTTTTCATTTCCTGAAATTAAATACAATCTATAAAGATTGTAAGCAGAGACCGAGTTTCCGGATGGAATAGCTCCGTCAAAAGCTTCTTTTGGTCTAACTATCACATCTTTTGAATTTTTAGGGCTTAGGAAAAATCCACCATTTTCAAAATCATAAAATTTTTCTATCATTAAATCTGTCAATTTTAACGCTGATTTTAGATATTTAATATCTCCTGTAGCTTCACAAAGCTCGATCAATCCCCAGCTAAAAAATGTATAATCATCTAAAAGCCCTTCAACTTTTATCTCTCCATCTTTGTATAGGTGGTATAGAGTGTCATTTTTAAACATCGTGTTTAAAATAAAATCTGCTGCAACTTTTGCTTTTTCTATTAAATCTTTATCTTCAAACCCTTTTCCTGCTTTTGCCAATGCAGATATCATAAGTCCGTTCCAGTCTGTTAAAACTTTGTCATCTTTTTGTGGGTGGACTCTTTTTTCTCTTGCATCAAAAAGTTTTCTTCTTATCTCTTCCAATTTTGCTTCTAATTGGTCTTGGTTCATGTTTAAATCATTTGCCAGTTCTCTTATAGGTTTCTTTAAATATAAAATATTCCTTCCTGTCAAATGTCCTGTAGCTTCCTCTAAATAGTTTCCTTCCTCTTTAACATTAAAAACTTTGATTACAAGACTTAGCTCTTCATCATTTAAAACTTCTTTAAGTTCATCGATAGTCCAAGTATAAAATTTACCCTCTTCACCTTCACTGTCTGCATCCTCAGAAGAGTAGAAAACGCCTTCCTTAGATGTCATATCTCTTAAAACATAAGTTATAGTCTCTTGTGCGGTTTTTTTATAGAAATTGTTTTTTGTAAGTTGATAGGCTTCTGTGTATGCCATTGTTAACATTGCTTGGTCGTACAGCATCTTTTCAAAATGAGGTAGTAGCCACTCTCTATCTGTTGAGTATCTATGAAATCCAAATCCTATATGATCATACATACCGCCAAGTCTCATATTAATGAGTGTTTTTTCAGCCATCTTTAAGGCTTCCGTTTCTTTTGTATGGTAGTAGTATCTAAGTAAAAACATAATGTTGTGTGGGGTTGGGAATTTTGGCTTGATAGAAAATCCGCCATATTCTCTATCAAATCTTGATTTTAAATCAAAATAACAAGCATCTATAATATCTTTTGAAATCTCGTCATAAATCCCTTTAAAATCGTCTTTAAGATATTCGATAACTTTTTCTGCTCTTTGGATTAAGTCTTCTTTATTGTTTTTCCAGTATTCTGCTACGCTTGTTAACAAATCTACAAGTCCTATTCTGCCGGGTCTTGAATATTTTGGGAAATAAGTTCCTGCAAAAAATGGCTTTTTATCCGGTGTCATAATGATGGTCAAAGGCCAGCCACCACTTCCATTAAACATAAGACAAACATTCATATAAATAGAATCTATATCAGGTCTTTCTTCTCTGTCTACTTTTATAGAGACATAGTTTTCATTTAGAATTTTCGCAACTTCTTCATCTTCAAAAGATTCTTTTTCCATTACATGACACCAATGGCAAGATGAGTATCCAATGGACAAAAAGATTGGCTTGTCTTCTTTTTTTGCTTTTTCAAACGCTTCATCACACCAAGGATACCAATCCACTGGATTATAAGCATGCTGAAGTAAATATGGACTCTTTTCATTTATAAGTCTGTTTGGCTTTTTATTCATGATAACCTCTGTACTTTTATTTTGTTTAAAATCTTAGATAACTGCAAGAAGTTTAACAATAGGATTTATCATAATTAATATATGTCGGGTGAGAAATTCAATAAAAGTATGAGATTCTCTGCCCGCTACAGAATGACGGAATATGAGCATGAGGCAGAGATTCTTCGCTGCTACTTTAGAAAACCTTCAAAAATTTAATTAATTTTTAGACTTGATTAAAATTTTAAAAACACTCTCTCAACACTATTTATCGTATTTGAGCAGTTTTTATACCTTCTCCTAATATGAGGCTGCTTGTAAAAATCCAAATCGTCATTCTGCAGCCGGTGAAGAATCTCATATTCTTCTTTTTAAGTCAAAAAATCAAAAAAGAGATCCTTCGGACTAAAGTCCTCAGGATGACACTGAAAGGTAAGCTTTCAAAAATTTTGGAACACCCTTCCTCCTAATGTTGCTTATTAACTTTCTTGTTTTTCTTCAGATTTAATAATTTTAGAATTTTTAAATATTTCAAATAATTCCATAGGCAGTGGTAAAACTATAGTATTGGAGTTGTATTGACCGATTGTTGATAATGTTTCTAAATATCTTAACTGCAATGCTATTGGTTGTTTAGCAAGCATTTCTGCAGCTTCTGTAAGCTTTTGTGCTGCTTGATATTCTGCCTCTGCTTGAATGATTTTTGCTCTTCTCTCTCTTTCTGCTTCTGCTTGTCTTGCTATAGCTCTTTTTAGTTCTTCTGGAATGTCTATTCTTTTTAATTCGACAGTTATAACTTTAATTCCCCATTGGTCTGTTTCTTGGTCTATTATTTCCTGCAGTTTTGAATTAATCTTTTCTCTGTGAGATAAAAGCTCATCAAACTCAGCTTGACCGCATACACTTCTTAATGTAGTTTGAGATATTTTAGATACTGCATAAAAATAATTTTCCACATTTATAACGGCTTTGATAGGGTCTACAACTTTAAAATAGACAACTGCATCCACTTGTACAGATATATTATCTTTTGTTATTACATCCTGTGGTGGAACATCCATAGTAACAACTCTTAAATCCACTTTAACCATCTTATCAATGAAAGGAATTAAAATAAACATTCCCGGACCTTTTGGTCTTCCCAAAACTCTACCAAGTCTAAAAACAACAGCCCTTTCATACTCATTAATCACTCTGACTGAAGTTGCTAAAAAGATAATGGCTAATACTACTAAAACAGGTATAAATCCAACCATAGCGAAAACACCTCCCAAACTTTGCATTATTAATATAATTTTATCAATTCCAACGATCGATAGAAACATTATAGCAGCAAAAATTATAAAGATGATTAAGTTTTGCATGATACAGTCTCCTCAATCCATTTTAAATAATCTTCAAAGCCATCAATAATTGGCAGTGCTATAATCTCCGGAACAGTATAACTATGCATCTTTCTTACTTCTTCTATTAGTTTTTTAAATATGCTTTTCTTTGTCTTTATAATCATCAACGACTCTTCTGCTTTTTCTATATTTCCCTGCCAAAAGAATACAGAATTTACTTTTTCAACTATGTTTACACATGCCACAATATGATTCTCTACTAAATAGTTTGCTATTTTTTCTGCTTCTTTCTTAGATGGAGTAGTTATTAGTACAACTATATACTCCATGCTTTTCCTCCTTTAGTCAATAAATCTTTTTGTAATATCTTGATAACTGTCTATTCTTCTATCTCTAAAAAATGGCCAAGTAGTTCTAACTGAATCTATGATTGATAAATCTACTTCACAAATGATGTTTTCTTCTTTATCTACAGAGCCTTTAACAAGAAGTTCTCCGTAAGGATTTGATACAAAGCTTTGACCCCAAAACTCTATTCCTTCATTTCCGTCAGGGCTTTTTTCATAACCGACTCTGTTAACTGCCATTACATAACAGCCGTTGGCTACTGCATGAGACCTTTGGATTGTTTCCCATGCGTTATATTGAGAATTTCCAAACTCTTCTTTTTCCGATGGAAGCCATCCTATAGCAGTTGGGTAAAATAGAATTTTAGCACCTGATAATGCGGTTAACCTTGCAGCTTCTGGATACCATTGGTCCCAGCAGATTAAAACGCCAATATCTGCATACTTTGTTTTAAAAGTTTTGTATCCAAGGTCTCCGGGAGTAAAATAAAACTTTTCATAAAAATGTGGGTCATCCGGGATATGCATTTTTCTGTATTTTCCAAGATAACTTCCGTCAGCATCAATCACTACCGCTGTATTGTGATAAATTCCTTCTGTTCTTTTCTCAAACAAAGATGCTATTATCACAACTTTTAAATCTTTTGCCGTTGTTTGTAAGGTTTTTATAGTCTTAGAATTTTCGTTTATTTCTTCTGCAAGCTTAAAATAAGACCAATCTTCAACTTGACAGAAATATTTAGACTTAAAAAGCTCTTGAGTACAGATAATGTTAGCTCCACTTTTTGCAAGGTCTTTAATTTTTTCTAAGGTTTTTTCAAAATTTTCTTCTAAATCATCGCTACATTTCATTTGAATCAAGCCTACATTTACTTTATCCATCTTAACCTCTCAATATTTTTATATAAACTTTTCTATTTCTTGGTCCGTCAAACTCTGCAAAAAATACACCTTGCCATGTTCCAAGTAGCAGTCTTCCATTTTCTATAATAATATTTATACTGTTGCCCGTGAGAATAGATTTTATGTGTGCAGCAGCGTTACCTTCCATATGTTTGTAATTATTCATCCATGGAACAAGTTTTTCAAGATGATTTTTTACATCATAAACAACATCAGGGTCAGCATTTTCATTTATAAAAACACCGGCCGTTGTATGCGGGACATAAACAATGCAAATACCAGAGTCTACTTTACTCTCCGAAATAGCCTGATTTATTAAGCCGGTAATGTCAATAAAATCTGTATGACTTTTAGTTCTTAGGTTAATGGTTTTTAACATTGCTTTTCAACCTTCATAAGAAAATTTAGATACAAAATATATTAACATTGATTAATCTCATTTCAAAACATCAGAAAAAAGCTATAATAATAGTAATCATTTTTAATAAAGGAGATATACCATGAAAAAAGTTTTTATTATACTACTGTTTGTTGCTGTATCAGCTTTTGCAGCAAATCCGGATGATTTGATTGGCGAAAAGTTTATTGATGTGTATGGAAAAGATGAAAAGGGTAAAATTGTAAAGCTTTCTGATGTGGCAGGGAAAGGTAAGCCAGTCGTGGTTGTATACTGGGCTATTGGCGATGTAGATACTTATAAGGTATTGCCAGAAATAAATAAAATTGGTAAAAAATATAAGGATAAAATCATTCTTATTGCACCGCTACTCAGTGTATCTGATGATAAAGAAGTAAAGGAGGCTAAAAAGTTGCTTCATTTTGATTTTCCAGTATGGCTGGCCGGAAGTGATTCAATTAAAGCATATTCTATAGAAAAAGTAGATGTTCCATACATTTTATTTATTGATAAAGATGGAACAATAAGAAACATAATGGTAACTGCAAGAGACTTAAAGAAAATAGAGGAAAACATTAAAAACCTAATAAAATGATTCTTTATTTTTATGCGTTCTTAGGAAGTTTGTTTGCAGGACTGGCTACTGTTATAGGTGCCTTTCCTGTTTTGATTGGTAGAAAAATAAGTCCAAAAATTCAAGATGTTCTCCTTGGGTTTAGTGCTGGAATAATGTTAGCAGCATCAGTTTTCTCTTTGATAATTCCAGCTTTAAGCATCTCAGAAAATACCTTTCACAAACCCTTTAACGTATTTTTTATTTCTTTTGGAATTTTATGCGGAACTTTTTTATTTTTAATCTTGGACAAATTGATACCGGAAGATTATTTTTTGAAAATTTATGAAAATTCTGATGCAAAAGCTTTAAAGAAAATGTGGCTTTTTGTTTTGGCAATCACAATTCACAACTTTCCTGAGGGTATGTCTTCAGCCTTAGGGTTTTTTAAGGGTGATATATACAGCGGAATATCCTTAGCTTTTGGTATAGGTGTTCAAAATATTCCGGAGGGTATGGCGGTTGCCTTAGCACTTTACTTAAAAGGTTCTTCCATCAAAAAATCTATTCTTGTATCACTTCTAACAGGGTTGGTTGAACCAATAGGCGGACTAATTGCGATCATTATATTTACAATTTCAAACTATATATTACCTTTTGGTCTTGCCTTTGCAGGGGGAGCAATGCTCTTTGTTGTAAGCAAAGAGATGATACCGGAAACTCATAAAAAAGGCTATGAGACAGAGGCGACCCTTGGTCTAATAGCCGGGTTTATATTCATGATGATTTTAGACACAG
>NZ_ABZS01000026.1 GCF_000173615.1 Sulfurihydrogenibium yellowstonense SS-5
TCCTTCTTTTATTCAAAGCTTACCGGCTGGCTTAAAATCTTCTTCCAATCTATTTCTAAAATTTCTATCTTTTGTTTTTTCTCATCTATAAAGTATGATAATTTTTCAACGGTTGGATTTTCTATTAAATCCTTTTCATCAAGCTTTATTCCAAATGTGCTTTCTATAAATGTTAAAAACTCTATTTTTCCAAGAGAATCAAGCCCAAGGTCTATCTCTATGTGAGAGTCCGGATATACGCTTAGATTCGTGTATTTTTCTAAGTATTCTTTTAAGATGCTGTAAGTTTGAGTTTTTGGCTCTTCTTTGACCGCCGTTCTTTCTTGTTTTTCAAGAAATTGATTAAGCATAAATCTTCTGATTTTTCCAAGCCTTGTTTTTGGAAGCTCGGTATTTACAATCTTAAAACCGCCAATTTTTTTATAGCTAACGGCAGTTTGATTGTATTTATCAATCACATTCCATTTTATTGTCTCTTCAAGATTTACAATGTTTCTTTTCTTTACAACTTCAAAATCTGGATAAATAATAGCAAAAAGCTGATTATCTTTTTGAATTACTGCTATCTCTTTTACAATATCAAAATTTTTAAGAATTATATTCTCTATTTCTTCCGGGTTGATATTTTTTCCGTTTGGTAAGACTATGATTTCTTTTTTTCTTCCCGTTATATAAAGATAACCATCTTCATCAAGATACCCAAGGTCTCCTGTCATAAAATAGCCATTTTTAAATGCTTTCTTTGTTTCTTCAATCTTATTTAAATATCCAACAAAAACATTATCACCTTTGACAAGAATTTCATCATCCTCTATCTTTACTTGCACACCTTCTATTGGCTTTCCTACCGAGCCAAGTTTAATTTCGTATGGTGGATTGAATGATACGATAGGAGAGGTCTCTGTTAGCCCATATCCTTCAATAATCTTAAATCCAAGAACCTGAAAATCTTTTGCAATATCTAAATCAAGCTTTGCACCACCTGAAACAAAATACTTTATATTTCCACCAAATATATCGTGCACTCTTTTAAAAACTATTTTACTAAGTGCTTGGTTGTTAATTTTTTTACAAAGTTTAAAAACTATTTTTATAAAAAAATCTTCGTTGATTTTATCAAAAATCCTTTTATGAAAAAGAGCATACAGTCTGGGAACGCCTATAAGAATGGTAATCTTGTATTTTTTTAGCTTATCTAAAATATCCTGTGGAGATAACTCATCAAGAAAAACAATCGTAGCACCAAGATGAAGAGGTATGAGCATAGAAACCATCAAAGGATAAGAATGATGAAATGGAAGTATCGCAAGGGTTGAATCTTGAGAGTTTGCAATCTCTACTTTTTCTATGCTTTTTATGTTAGATAGTAGGTTTTTATAATTAAGCATTACACCTTTTGGTTGTCCTGTAGTTCCGGAAGTGTAGAGTATTACAGCTAAATCTTCTTCAAGCTTTTTACATTCTTTATTTTCAAAAATTTGACTGCTAAAATCAATCTCTTCAAAAATAAAAACTTTTATATCATAATCAAGCTTTAGCTTCACACTTAAAACTTTTTCTTTATTATTTTTAGATGTAAAAATGTATGCTGGCTTGCTATCGTTTAGTATGTAAAAAAGTTCATCTTCTGAAGACATAAAATCTATCGGGACGTTTACTCCGCATTTTTCCCAAACTGCAAAAAAGGCATAGATCCATTCCGGTCTATTTTCGCTAAAAATAGCTACTTTATCTTCTGGCTTTATATCTAAAATATTTGAATATTTTTTAATATTTTCTAATAATGATATGTAGCTTATCTCTTGACCTTTGTGTATTAAGGCAGTCTTTTCTAAGGGCTTTATATTTATCATATTTTCTCCATATGCTATAATTTTAAGCAATAATTATTATTACACAAAGAGGTTTATTTATGAAGTATATGACAGCTGATGAAATAAGGCAGAGCTTTTTAAAGTATTTTGAAAGTAAAGGACATACAATCGTAAAATCTGCATCAATCATTCCTGAAAATGACCCAACTCTATTATTTGTCAATGCCGGAATGGTTCCGTTTAAAAATGTATTCCTTGGACTTGAAGAAAGACCGTATAAAAGAGCTGCATCATGTCAGAAAGTTTTTAGAGTATCCGGAAAACATAACGACCTTGAAAATGTAGGATATACACCAAGACACCATACATTTTTTGAGATGCTTGGAAACTTCTCGTTTGGCGATTACTTTAAAAAAGAAGCCATTGAGTTTGCCTGGGAGTATTTAACAGAGCATTTAAAAATTCCAAAGGAAAAACTTCTTGTATCTGTATTTGAAGAGGACGACGAAGCATTTGAAATTTGGAATAAACACATAGGACTTGATGAAAGCAAGATAAAAAGAATGGGCTATAAAGATAACTTCTGGTCAATGGGTGATACCGGACCGTGCGGACCAAGTTCAGAGATTTACTACGATAGGGGCGAAAAATTCGGCAGTCCTGAGTTTGGAGCAGAAGATGATTTTAGATATTTAGAGATATGGAACCTTGTTTTTATGCAATACAACAGAGATGAAAAAGGCGTATTACATCCACTTCCAAATCCAAGCATTGATACAGGCATGGGACTTGAAAGAATAGCATCAGTCTTACAAGGAGTTGATAGTAACTACGATACAGACCTATTCAAGCCAATCATCCAATTTGCAGAAGAAGTATCAGGAAAAGAGTACGGAAAGAATGAAAAAGATGATATAGCGATGAGAGTTATAGCCGACCATTTGAGAGCCATCACATTCTTAATTTCTGATGGAGTTTTACCGGCAAACGAAGGGAGAGGCTACGTTTTGAGAAGAATAATAAGAAGAGCTTTAAGATACGGAAAAAATCTTAGCATAGAAAAGCCGTTTTTGTATGAAGGAGTTGATGTTGTAATTGAAAAAATGAAAACTGCATATCCGGAGCTTATACAAAACAGAAGCTTTATAAAAACAATCACAAAATCAGAAGAAGAAAAGTTTATAAAAACTCTAAAAAGGTCAATGGATATTCTCTATCAAATGATAGAGCAGGCAAGAAAAGAAAACAGAAGGCACTTAACAGGCGAAGAAGCATTCAAGCTTTATGATACATACGGATTTCCAATAGACCTAATGGAAGAAATATTAAAAGATGAAGGATTTACTTTTGATTTAATAGAATTTCATAATCTGTTAGAAGAGCAAAAAGAAAGAGCAAGAAAAAGCTGGAAATCTCAAAGCAAAGAGATTAAGCCGGTATATTTAACGCTTAAAAACAAACTTCCGGAAAACCAATTTGTTGGATACGAGACGCTAACATCTGAAAACTCAAAAGTATTGGCTATCATAAAAGGAGACCAGCTTGTAGACACTGCAAAAGAAGGAGAGGATGTTGAGATAGTGCTTGACATCACACCTTTCTATCCGGAAAAGGGCGGACAAGTTGGAGATAGGGGAATCATAGAAGGTGATGAGTTTTTATTTGAAGTATTAGACACACAAACGCCGGTAGATGGCTTGATTGTTCATAAAGGAAAGGTTTTATTTGGAAGTGTAAAAGAGGGAGCATATGTAAGGGCTAAGGTTGATAAAGAAAGAAGGGAAAACATAATGAGACATCACACAGCAACACACCTTTTACATGCAGCTTTAAGAAACGTTCTTGGAGACCACGTAAAACAGGCTGGTTCTTTGGTATCAGATGAATATCTAAGATTTGACTTTACACACTTTGAAAGCATGACAGACGAAGAGTTAAAAGCCGTTGAAGAGCTTGTAAATAGAGAAATAATGAAAAATGAAGAAGTTGTATGTCAAGAGATGCAATACGAAGAAGCTTTAAAATCCGGTGCGATGGCTATTTTTGAAGAAAAATATGCAGACGTTGTAAGAGTAATATCTGCCGGTATTTCTAAGGAGTTATGCGGCGGAACTCATGTAAAAAGAACAGGAGATATTGGATACTTTAAAATCCTTTCAGAATCTGCAGTATCATCCGGAACAAGAAGAATAGAGGCAGTAGCTGGAATTAAAGCAGTAGAAAAAGGTTTACAAGAGCATTACATAATAAAAGATTTATCAAGACTTTTAACAGCAAAAGAAGACCAACTTTTAGACCGAGTGTTAAAGCTACAAAATCAGATAAAAGAGAAAGAAAGAGAGATAGAAAATTTAAGAAAAAAACTTGCTTTATCAAATATTAATGAAAATCTAAACATCATTGAAAAAGAAGGATTTAAAGTTGCTTATGTATCAGTTGAAAATCTAAATCCAAATGAGCTAAGAGAAATTGCAGACCATTTAAGACAAAAGCTTGGAAAATCTGTAATTTTGGTTGCATCAAAAGATGCTGAAAAACAAAAAGTTAACTTTGTTGTAGCAGTATCAAAAGAGTTATCAGAAAACTATAAGGCAGGCGATATTGTTAAAAAAGTTGCTTCTGCCGTTGGCGGAAGTGGTGGTGGAAGACCAGACTTTGCACAAGGTGGAATAAACGACACATCTAAATTAAGTCAGCTTTTTGAAGAATTTAAAAAAACTTTTAGCTAAGGAGGTTTCTTATGCAAGGTGATCCAATGGGTGGTTTAATAAGTGCTATAGTATGGATGGTTTTATTTGTTGGTATATTCTATTTCTTGATTTTAAGACCACAGCAACAGCAGAGAAAAAAACATGAAGAGTTTTTAAAGAATTTAAAAAAAGGTGAAAAAGTAATCACAACCGGCGGGATTATTGGAGAGATAAAAAACATTGAAGAAAAAACTGTTTCATTAAAAGTTTGTGAAGGCTGTATAATAAAAGTTTTAAAGCCATCAATAGCTTCTTACTATCAAGAGGAGGCAACATCACAGGAAGAAAAGGGATAAGATAAATGGCTATTCCGGGCTATCAAGATTTAATGCTTCCTTTACTAAAGCTTGTTTCTGACGGCAAAGAGTATTCATTAAGAGAAGTTATTGAAAGGTTAGCAGAAGAATTTAATCTTTCTGAAGAAGATAGAAATGAATTTTTACCATCAGGACGGCAGAGAGTATTTGATAATAGAGTAAACTGGGCAAAAACATATTTATTAAAAGCTGGGCTGCTAGAAAGTCCAAAAAGAGGTTGTATTAAAATATCTAAGGTGGGAAAGCAGTTTTTAGCTGATAATCCCTATTTAGACAAATTAACAAACAAAGATTTAATGCAATTTGAAAGTTTTAAAGAATTTATAAGTAGAGGAAATGAAGAGAATGCAGCCCCGCATATTGACCCAAAGACTCCAACGGAAATAATAGAGCAAAAAATCCAAGAGGTTAATGAAGCATTAGCGGATGAACTACTTAGAAAAATCAAAAACTCATCACCAAAGTTTTTTGAAAAATTGGTTATAGATTTACTTTTAAAAATGGGATATGGTGGTTCTGAGAAAGAAATGGCTGAAGTTGTCGGAAAATCTGGAGATGAAGGAATAGATGGGACTATCAAAGAAGATAAACTCGGATTAGATGTTATTTATATTCAAGCTAAAAGATGGGAAGGTCCTGTCGGTAGACCAGAAATTCAAAAGTTTGTAGGAGCTTTAGCCGGCAAAAAAGCTAAAAAGGGTGTGTTTTTTACAACTTCCACATTTACAGATGAAGCTAAAGATTATGTTTCACACCTTGAACAAAAGGTCGTTTTAATTGACGGTAATAAGTTAGCGGATTTGATGATTAAATACAATGTAGGTGTTTCTGTTGAGAGAGTAATTGAAATAAAAAGAATAGATTCAGATTATTTTGAGGAAGACATCATCTGATTTTTTGTTTATCAGTGAAAAAAGATATGATGACATTAACAGAAAAATGGAAAAATGAAAGGATTACAGCAAGGCTTGCAAGGAATCATAGAGGTCTAACTTAATGACTGACTTACAACCTCACGACCAATTTTTTAAACAGATATTTTCTGAGCCAAAGAGAGTTAAAAGCCTGCTTGATATATTTTATCCAGAGCTATCTCAAAAGATAGACTTAGAAAGTATAAGATTATTAAACAGTGAAAAATACTCACAAAAGGTAGGAAAATCACTTCTTAACCTTTTGTATGAATGTAAAATAGAAAACGAAAAAAGCTTTTTGAGAATCATCTTTGAACACAAATCATACATAGATAAAAACCTACCAAGTCAGCTTTTATACTACAATGGGATATTATGGGAAGAAACAGGAGAGTATGAAGAGTATCCACCAATAATTAACATTGTCTTGTACCATGGTAAAAGAAAATGGAATATACCAGCCACACTACCAAAGACTAACTCAGAAATCATAGAAAGATTTGCAAACAAACTTAACTATCACTTAATAGACCTTTCAAAAGTAGCTGATGAAGAGATGATAAGCAAGCTCTACTTAGATTTTTGCACAGTGTCAGCACTTCTTACAATGAAGCATATTTTTGAAGATTTAAGAAAGTATAAACATATTTTAAAGAAGGTTTTTGAACACTATCAAGATGGTTGTGTTTTTATCATTTTAGATTATATTTCAGTTGTAAACAACCCACAAGAAGTTGAAAATGTATTAAAGGAAATCTTGGGAGGTGAAAAAGATATGATGACATTAACAGAAAAATGGAAAATGGAAGGTTTACAACAGGGTTTGCAACAAGGAATGATAGAGGGTCAGAAAAAGGCTATATTAAAGTCAATTCAACTTAAATTTGGAAGAGTTCCTGAAAATATAGAAAAATTAATTTCAAACATTAACAACTTAGAAGAATTAGACAAATTGTTTACAAAGGCTATTTTGGCTAATAGTTTGGAAGAATTGTTAAAAGAGATTAATGAGCCTGTTCCAAAATTTTTGTAAGCTTACCTCTCCGTGTCATCCTGAGGACAAAGTCCGAAGGATCTCATCTTTTGATTTTTTTGACTTGAAAAGAAAAACATGAGATTCTTCGCTTCGCTCAGAATGACATCCTTGAGAGGTTGAGATTCTTCGCCGGCTGCAGAATGACAGTGTGGATTTTTGGAACAGAGATTAATTGACTATGAGTTATAATATAACCTACAAAAAATTTTCTAAAATGACATTAACAGAAAAATGGAAAATGGAAGGAATAATTGGAGCTAAGAAAGAAGATATTCTTAAACTTATCAATCTTAAATTTGAAAGAGTTCCTGAGGGATTGGAAAAATTAATTTCAGGCATTAACGACTTAGAAGAATTAGATAAACTATTTACAAAAGTCTTTTTGGCTAATAGTTTAGAAGAGTTATTGAGAGATGGAGGGATAAATGGGCTTTAAAAATGAACTTGAAAAATTTCAAAATTTAATGAAAGACCTATTTCAGTTTGAGGCATCCGATTTAGATTTTGGAATTTATAGAATTTTAAACTATAAAAGAGAGCAGATAAGAGATTTTATTGAAAATAGATTAAAAGATATTGTTGAGTCTTCTTTTGAAAAGCATAAAGGTGCTTTAGCTGAGAATATAGATGAAAGGTTTAATAGAGCAAAAGAAAATGTAGAAAAAACTCTGGGGAAAAATGCAATTTTACCTACCGGAGATCTAAATGAAAGCTTTAAAGAAACACCTCTTGGACAGGAATATTTAGAAGTAAAAGAGCAAAAAGAGATGATTGAAAAGATTGATGAGATAAAAGGTCAGGTTTATAATGACCTTTATACTTTCTTTTCAAGATATTATGAAGATGGGGATTTTATACCAAAATACAGATACTCTATAAAAGGTCATAAGTATGCTATACCTTACAATGGCGAGGAAGTAAAACTTTACTGGGCAACCGCTGAGCAGTATTATATAAAAACTGGACTTTTATTTAGAGATTATACTTTTAAATCTGATAATCTTAAGGTTATTTTTAGAGTTGTAGAGGCAAAGGATGAAATCGCATCTAACAAGGCTACAAAGGAAAGGTTTTTTGTTTTAGATGATGAAAATTATTTAGAGATTAAAGACAATGAGATAATCGTAAGATTTCAGTATAGGGAGCTTTTAGATAAGGAAGTTAAAGATTATGATGTCGAAGGTGGCAGTAATACTGCAAAGCAGGAGAAAATTAATAATAAGATTTTCGAAACTCTAAAAGCAGATTTTGGGAAAGAAGAAAAAAAACTAAATCTTGTCAAATCTTTGATTCTTGAGTCTAAAAATGATAAACCTTTACTTTTATATCATATAAATAGGTTTACCGCTAAGAATACAAGAGATTATTTTATTCATAAAAATTTAAAAAGATTTTTGTCTGAGCAGTTGGATTATTTTATTAAAGCTGAAGTTTTAAATTATGAGACTTTATCGCAGGAGAAGTATTTAGATAAGCATATTACAAGGGCAAAAACAGTTAAGGATATTGGGGAAAAGGTAATTGAGTTTTTATCTCAGATTGAGGATTTTCAAAAGAGATTATGGGAAAAGAAAAAGTTTGTTGTCAGGACTGATTATGTAATTACATTAGATAGGATTAAGAAATGGACTGATGATGGGTTTTATGAGTGGGTTTTGGATAGGGTATTAGATAATTCTAAGCAGTTAGAGGAATGGGAAGAGCTTGGATTTGGTAGCATAAGGAGTAAAGATGATTTAAAAGATAAAAGGCTTCCTATTGATACAAGATATTTTGATGAGGAGTTTAAGTTTAGGCTTTTAGAGAAGATTAGTGAGAGTGTGGATTTGGAAGATGCTTTAGATGGTTTGCTTATAAAGAGTGAAAACTGGCAGGGTTTGAATACGATTTTGAATAAGTATGGCAATAGAGTTCAGACTATTTATATTGATCCGCCGTTTAATAAGGAACAGGATGCTGATTATTTGTATAATGTGAAGTATAAGGATGCTACCTGGATTAGTATGCTTGAAAATAGGTTGAGTTTGGCAAGAGAGTTGTTAAATGAAAAGGGAAGTATTTTTGTTAGATGTGATTATAACGGTAATATGTATGTTAGACTTTTGATGAATGAGATTTTTGGAAAGGAGATTTTTAGGAATGAGATAGTAGTAAATAGGACGAAGAAAATTTTTACTGGTGTTAAGGGCTATAATGTAGCCACAGATAGTTTGTTTTTTTTCACCAAAAAAGAGGATTTCAAGTTTTACGCCCAATACAAACAGAGAGAACAAGAACAGAAATGGTTAAATATGCATTCTCCTGGTGAAAGGAGACCTCCTGAAAGAATTATATTTGGTAAAGTTTTTTATCCTCCTAAAGGAAGACATTGGACATTTACTCAAGAAACTATAGATAAAATGATTAAGGAAGGTAGAATAAGGATAAAAGAGGATGTGGAATATATAGATTTGATGGGTAATAAAGTAAAAGGAATGCCGCAATACTTAACCGGTGAAGAAGAACTTTTAGACTCTAATTGGACTGATATTCCTGGCTATTCCTTTGGCTGGGATTTCCAAACCGAAAACTCCGAAATCCTTCTCAAGCGTGTTATAGAATCCACATCCAACGAAAACGATTTAGTAATGGACTTCTTTTTGGGAAGTGGCACAACAACGGCGGTAGCACATAAACTAAGAAGAAAATGGATTGGTATTGAAATGGGAGAGCATTTTTGGACTGTCATAATGCCAAGAATGAAAAAAGTTTTAGCATACGATAAATCAGGAATATCAAAAGAAAAGGATGTTAAAGAAAAATACAACGAAAAAACCGCAGGTGGATTTTTCAAATACCAAATCCTTGAACAATACGAAGACGCACTTGACAATATAGAACTACAAGAAAACCAATCAGCACAAAAACTATTTAAAGACGATTATCTTATAAAATACTTTCTTGATTACGAAACAAGAGAAAGTCCATACCTTCTAAACTTCCAACATCTAAAAAATCCATTCAACTACAAACTTAAAATAAATCTATCAGAACTTGGAGAACCACAAGAAACAAATATTGATATACCAGAAACATTTAACTACCTTCTTGGAATAAAAATAAAAAAAATCAAAAAAGTACAAAACGAAGGTAAAACATACCTATTTATTATCGGAGAAAAAGACAGTAAAGACTACGCCATAGTATGGAGAGAACACGCAGACAATTGGAATGAAGAAGACTACAAAAAAGATAAAGAATTTATAAAGCAGCAACTTAAATCATACAAACCACAGGTAGTCTACGTAAACTGTAGTAGCATACTAACACCAAATTTTGATGACTATAAAGCAGAAATAAGATACATTGAGCCAGAATTTAAAGCACTTATGGAATCGTGAGAGGTTAGAAAGTGAAAAGTGAAAAGTATTTAGTTTTAAATAAATACATACTTGATTTATTTGGTGTAGATGAATTTGAAAAGCTTCAAAAAAAATTTAAAGACGAAAAAGAAGGTACAGACAGCAACGGAAGAAGTTATTATTTAAACACACTTTTAGGCTCAGGAAACTTAAAAGACATAGAAGAAAAAGATTTAAACAAATACGATGAAAACATTCAAGAATACGTAAGAAAGATAAACGAAAAAAGAGGAAACATCAAGCTAAAATATTTTCAATATTTAGCAGTTTTATTTACAGAGATTTTTTTAGATAACATCACAAACAGAAAAACGGAATTTATATATAAATTAAATGAATTTTTGGAAGAATACAAACAAAAGGAAAAAATAGGAATAGAACCATTTATAGAAGAAGACTTTAAAAAACTTGCCTACTGGATGGCTACTGGGTCAGGAAAAACTTTAATTATGCATATGAACTACTTACAATTTTTAAAATACAAACCATTTGAGCCAGATAATATTTTATTGATAACACCAAATCTAAGCTTGTCTTATCAACATTTCCAAGAGTTAGAAAAAAGTGGAATACCGGCTAAGCTTTACAGCGAAAATAAAACAACAGGCTCGGAAGGAGATTATGAGATACTGATAATTGAGATAACAAAACTTGCAGAAGAAAAAAAAGGCAGTGGATTAAGCTTAACAATTGACACCTTTGAAGGTAAAAATCTAATTTTTGTTGATGAAGGACATAAAGGACAAAAATCGGAAGAAAAAAGTTGGATTAAAAAAAGAAAAGAGTTAACAAAAAATGGATTTGCATTTGAATACAGTGCTACATTTGGACAGATTTTAGACTCCGACAAAGAGATATTAAAAGATTATGCAAAGGCTATTATTTTTGATTACTCTTATAAATACTTTTATAATGACGGATACGGCAAAGACTTTCAAGTCTTAAACGTAAAAAAGAATGAAATGAAAGATGAAGAATTTCAAGAAGCTGTATTAGTTGCCAATCTTCTTGACTTTTACCAGCAGATGTTTTTATACAAAACAAATCCAGATTTAGTTAGAGAGTATAACATAGAAAAGCCGCTATGGGTATTTGTGGGTACAACAGTAGCAGGGAAAAATGTTCAATCTGATATTTTACAGATTATTAAATTCTTAAGCAAAGCTTTTGATGAAAGATGGTTAAAATCTAAAATTGAGAAGATATTGACAGGTGGGTATAAAAAGGAAAACGGTGAAGATATATTCAAAGATAAATTTGATGTAATCAGAAATAATTTAGATTTAGGAGATTTTTATAAATCGGTATTTCATGGAAAAGGAGCATTTAAGATATATGAAATAAAAGATGCGGACGGAGAGCTTGGATTAAGAGTAGGAGATAATAACTATTTTGGCGTTGTAAATGTGGGCAATCTTTCAGAGCTTAAAAAGCTTCTTGCGAAAGAAGGTTTTATTGTAGAACAGGATGCAATCTCTTCTTCACTTTTTGACAACATCAAAAAACCAGATTCTACAATAAATATCTTGATTGGAGCAAAAAAATTCATAGAAGGGTGGGACACCTGGCGTGTATCTTCAATGGGACTCTTGCATATTGGAAGTGGTGAGGGACCTCAAATAATACAGCTTTTTGGTAGAGGTGTAAGGCTAAAAGGTAAAGATATGTCTCTAAAAAGGTCTAACAAACAAGAAATTAAACATCTTGAAACTCTAAATATATACGGAATAAAAGCAGACTACATAGATAAATTCCTCTCTGTTATTGCCAAAGAAGATGTAGATTATGACCCTGAAGAAATAAAAATACTTGTAAAAACTTTAGAGCCAGAAAAATGGCAAAACTTACCTTACTTATCAAAGAATGAGTCTAAAATTTTTGAAGAAGATATTCCACTCAAATTAACAAAAGACGATAAAATCCACTACAAATTAGACCTTGTACCAAAAATAACAATTTATGATGGAACAAAAAAAGATCAGTCAACCTTACAAGTAGAAGAAAAAACAATCTACGATATTATAGACAGTATAGACCTATTGAATTGGAACAAAATTTTTATAGATATTATCAATTATAAAACTTTAAAAGGGTATTGGAACCTGTACTTTGATATTGAAGATTTGAAAGATATTTTACATAACTGCAAAATCAGGGAAAAACCAGAATTCTTTAACATTCAAAACATTAAAAAACTTGAAGATATAACAATCTTACTGATTAAAGGCTATATAGA
>NZ_ABZS01000025.1 GCF_000173615.1 Sulfurihydrogenibium yellowstonense SS-5
TGTTTTATTCATGGAAAGAATTATCCAGCTTAAAAAAGATGGTTTAGACACTTACAACGCAATCATTCAAGCAAGAAAAGAGAGATTAAGACCAATCTTAATGACAACTTTAACAATAGTAGCATCGTTGATTCCTGTTGCACTTGGACTTACAGAAGGCTCAGAGATGCGTCAGCCGTTAGCAATAGCTGTAATCGGTGGACTAATGACAGCACTTCCACTGAGTTTATTTGTAATACCAATTTTTTATATGATTATTGATAGAGTGAAAATTTTCAGGACATGAGGTTTTTAAATGAGTAAGGGAATTATAGGTAATAAAGTTAGCGAATTAAGAGGTGTAATAAACGAATACAGTATTGCTATTAGGGATTATGTGATGTCTAAAAATTGGGAAAAAATACGTTCGTGTATGGACACATTAGGGGATACAGACCTGGCAATAAATACATACTTTGATATATCTGACAATTTGATAAAAGATCTTTCTAATAAACATTTTAAGGATGATAATTATGGTTTTGAATATGGTATTAAATATCTTCTTCTTTATGGTGTACTACAAAGCATGTTTATTCAACAAGATGCATTTTTAGGTATTTATTATGAGATTATAACACCTGAGGAAGAATTCAGTGAATTTAAGAAAAATTTTTTTGACAAATATCCTATTCTAAAAAAGATAAGAGATATAAGAAATAAGGCAATAGGGCATCCAACTAATAAAAAAGATTCTAATAAAAAAGATTCCGATAAAAAAATGAATATTTCAATTTCATAACTAGATGGTCTATGGCACAAGGATATTTTGAATTATCAACATACAATGATTCAGGAAGAGTCGGGACTATAAGTATTAGATTAGAGGATCTTTGGAAAGAACAGCAAGAAATTATTTCAAAACATATAGAAGAGATAATAACATTCCTTAAGAATAAAGAAAAAGAAATAGTTAACAATTCAAATAGGAGGTAGTAAAAATGCATGACTTTGAGTTTTACAATCCAACAAAAATTATTTTTGGGAAAGGTAAAGAAAACCTTATTGGAAAAGTTTTGAAAGATTGCGGCATCAAAAAAGTTTTATTTGTATATGGTCAATCATCGATCAAAAAGATAGGCTTGTATGATAGAGTGATATCAAGCTTAAATGAAAATGGCATCCAGTGGGTTGAGCATGGAGGAGTAAAGCCTAATCCGGTACTTAGCCATACAAGAGAAGGGATAGAAAAAGCTAAAAAAGAAAAAGTAGATGCTATTTTAGCTGTTGGCGGCGGCTCTGTACTTGATGAAGGAAAAGCCATCGCAGTAGGAGCAAAATCAGATGTAGATGTATGGGAATACTTCCATAGAGACAAAGGGATTACAGATGCACTTCCGGTGTTTACAATTCTCACGTTAGCAGCAACAGGAAGTGAAATGAACGGATACGCTGTTATCACAAATGAAGAAACACAAGAAAAATTATCCATAGGCTCTGAGTTAATCTATCCAAAAGTTTCTATTTTAAACCCAGAATTGACTTTCACAGTATCTAAGGAGTATCACGCTTACGCGGCGGTTGATGCAATAGCACACACAATAGAATGGTATTTTACTTGCACAGTCTGTCCTAATTTAGAAAACAGGCTTGTAGAAAGCATAGTAAAAACGGTTATGGAAACAACAGAGAAAATATTACAAAATCCAACAGATTATGATGCAAGGGCTGAGTTTATGTGGGCAGCAACTCTTGCGCTAAACGGCATTACAAGAACAGGCTATGCAGGTGGTGTTTATGTAAATCATATGATAGCCCATTCTCTTGGAGCTTTATACGACCTTCCACATGGAGCTTGTTTATCCATCGTTATTCCTGCCTGGATGTGGTGGTATAAAGACAAAAACAGAAAACAATTTGATAGATTTGCAAAAGAAGTGTTTAACCTACCGACAGCAGAGGAAGGAATAAAAGCTTTAAAAAATTGGTTTAGTAAAGTTGGAGCACCGGTTTCACTTCAAGATGGAAAAATACCATCATCAGATATAGATAAGATAGCTAACCATGTTTATAACACAACTGCAAAGCTATGGGGATTGGATAAAATCTACACAGTAGACAAAATAAAAGAGATTTTATACTTGGCATTAAGGAGTAATACTCTATGAGTACAAAGGATAGAATTATCTTAGCAGCAAAAGAGCTGTTTTCTACAAAAGGATATCACGAGACGAAAGTCTCAGATATTGTGGAAAAAGCCGGCGTCGCACAAGGAACATTTTATCTGTACTTTAAAAGTAAAGAAGATTTATTTTTAGAGCTGATAAAAACCCTTCATCGCAGGCTTATGGAAGATTTAGAAAAATACTATCACAAAGAAGATAGCTTTGAAGTTAAAATAAAGAATCTTTTAGAAGATTTTATAACAGAAATCTACAACAACAAAGAAATAGCAATAATATTTTTCCATTATCTACTTGGAATCAACGAAGAGTTTAAGAATATCTACATTCAAAAAATCTCAGATTTACAAAAACTTTTAGCAAAAATCATAGAAAAAGACCTGCCAAGTCAGGACTCTTTTGTAGTTTCCAATCTTATCATCGGATACATTAGACAGCTTATTTTTAACTGTTTACTTATAAAAAATGAAAGTTTAGAGAGATTAAAAGAAAGATTAGGCCAGGACTTATGTATAATATTTAAAAGTATAAAATAAAGAGGTTTTGTAATGAAAAAATTAATTCTTCCTATCTTAGCAACTTGGACGTTTTCCTACGGACTTACCTTACAAGATGCTATAAATGAAGCGGTTGCAAACAATCCAGAGCTAAAATCTTATAGCCAGCAGATAGCAACTTCTGAGTATCAGTTAAAAGCAGATGAAAATCTTCAATTTCCAACTTTTTTTGTATCGGCATCAGAAAAATTTTATAACAAAACACCAATGACAAAAATTCCTAACTTTCCAGTTTCCTTTAAACAGTCAAACAAAGACTTTTTTACATTCGACATAGGACTAAACCAAGCAATCTATACAGGCGGACAGGTAAAAAACAAGATCCAGATATCAAAGCACAACCTTGAAGCTACAAAGTATTACTATAAAGAGATGAAAGATGAGATTACAGCACAAGTAATAAAAGCTTATTTAGATGTTTTTGTTGCATCGGCGTTAGTAGATGTTTATAAAAAAGAGTATCAAGCAGTTGAGTCCATCTATAAACAACAGCAAGAATTTTTTAAAGAAGGTTTGATAACAAAAGTTGACTTGCTACAATCAAAGGTAAGACTTGCAGAAGTAGAAAGGTCTCTAACAGAAGCAAAAGGAAATCTGAAAATAGCACTTGCAAGACTTTCAAAGCTAACAGGAAAAAATATACAAGAAGATGAAAAATTTGAAAAACCGGTTTTAAACATAAAAGAGCTAGAAAATTATCAAGAGCTTTTAGAGCAGGCATTAAATAACAGAAATATAATCTCATTCTACAAAGAAAATATAAAACAATCTCGGCTATCTGCAGAGATAGAAAAGGCACAGTTTTTGCCAAAGGTTTTTGTTCAAGGTGAATATCTATACACAACACAGAGTCCATACCTTGACCCAAAAGGAAATCTTATATTTACAGCAGGATTACAAGTAGAATTTCAAGGAGTGGCTCCATATTATAAATATCTGCAAGCAAAATCAAACACGCAAAAACTCAGCTTTGACCTTGAAAACATTAAAGAAAATATAAAACTTGAGATAAAAACAGCCTATGAAAATTACATCACTGCAAAACAAAACCTAAGAGTAGCAGAAGAAAGTCTTGTCTACGCAAAAGAGTACTTTGAGCTTGTAAAAGAGCAGTACTCTAACCAGCTTGCAACAAACACAGATTTATTAAATGCTGAAAGTTCATACACAAAAGCCTACGAAAGCAGAGAAATAAACTTCTACAATCTGCAAAAAGCATACGTTGACCTTATGAAGTCAGCAGGAAGATTAGAAGAGGTGTTAAAATGAAGAAAAATATAGGTCTTTTTGTTGTCTTAGTTTTAATTCTTATCTTTGCTGTTTTTGCCATAAGATGGATAGAGCACAGAATGAAGTATGTAATATCAGATGCTGTTTTTGTTGAGACTGATTATTTGTCTAATCTAGGATTCAACAGAGTAAGCGGAAAAATTATCCAGCTGTACAAAAAAGAAGGCGACGCAGTAAAAGCAGATGAAACAATAGCTAAAATAGATGACACAGATTACAAAATCCAACTTGAAAATATAAACTATGAGATAGAAAGTCTAAAACAACAAAAATCACAATTGGAAAATCAGCTTTCAAGAATCATACAAGAAAATGAATTAAATCAAAAAATAACAAGCTTAACCACGCAAGAGATTGAGAAAAAAATAGAGAGCCTAAGCGCACAAAAATCTCAAGTAGAAGCACAGATTGAAAAAGCTAAAAAAGATGAAGAAAGATATAGAAACCTTTTAGAAAAAGGGCTTGTCCCAAAGGCTAAGTATGAAGAGATAAACACACAGTTAAAAGTGTTATTAGACCAAAAGAAAGCAATAGAAAAATCTATCTCAGAGCTTAATTTGTCAAAGGCTAAATCTAAAGAGACTGTAGAGCTTGTAAAAACACAAGGACAGGTAAGTAAAGAAATCCAAGACCAAATCTCAGCACTTGAAAATAAGATTTTAGCACTTACAAAACAAAAAGAAGATTTAGAAAATCAAATAAAATATACAGAGCTTAAATCTCCGTACAATGGCATCATTGCTAAAAAGTACGTATCCATTGGTGATATTGTAAAAGCCGGACAGCCGGTTTATGCAATCGTCAAAGAAAATAGCTTTTATATAAAAGTTTTACTTGAAGAGACAAAGCTAAGCGGTGTAAAGGTTGGCAACAAAGCATACATAAAGTTAGATGCTTATCCTGACAAAACCTTTGAAGGTGTGGTGGAAAGTATAGATATTGCATCTGCTGCAAAGTTCGCACTTGTTCCAAGGGATATATCAGCAGGAGAGTTTACTAAATTGGCACAAAGGATACCGGTGAAAATAAGAATAACAAAAGGGGATATGGGCCTTTTAAGAGTTGGCTTAGGTGGAGAGGTAGAGATCGAGAAGAAGTGATGGAAAATAAGCCTATCTACGAAACAATCACAAACTTAGAAAGAGGATTAATTACTTTTATAGTTATGACCGGAGCCTTTATGGCTATCTTGGATACAACTATCGTTGACATTGTCGTTCCAAAGATGATGGGACCACTTCAAACAGACCTTTACGGCATTCAGTGGGTAATAACAGCCTACATGATAGCTTCAGCTGTAATGTTAATTTTATCAGAGTGGCTTGATAAAGTCATAGGTCTTAGAAAGGTATTTATAGCCGGAATTATTATATTTACACTTTCATCTTATATGTGTGGAGTAGCACAATCCTTAGATTGGATGATATGGTCAAGAATCGCGCAAGGTATCGGCGAAGCTTTGATTATGGCAACAGCACAAACGATTTTATTTTCTGTCTATCCAGAAGAAAAAAAGGGCTTAGCAATGGGGATATTTGGGCTTGGTGTTAGCTTTGCACCGGCACTTGGACCAACTCTTGGGGGATACATTACAGAGTATTTAAACTGGAGATGGGTGTTTTTTATCAACCTGCCGGTAGGAATTTTAACAACCATCCTTGCAATTTTTTATCTTCCGGAAACAAGCATGATAAGAGAAAAGGCAAAGCTAAATTTTGTATCCTATTTTTTCTTATCTGTTTTTACAATAGTTTTATTAATATTACTTTCAAAAGGGCAACAACTTGGTTGGTTTATGTCTGATACGATAGTATATCTAACTATAATTTCAGGGTTTGCATTACTGTTTTACATTCTTTCAGAACTCCTATCAAAAGAACCATTGATAGATTTTAGAATTTTTTTAATCAAAGAATACTTTGTAGGTTTTATGGTATTTTTCTTACTTCTTGGATTTTCAATGTATCAGATTTTTTACCTTCTTCCGCTTTACTATGAAAACCTAAAAGGACTCCCAACGTTTGAGGCAGGACTTCATATACTCGCCTTTGCGTTTTTTATAGCTTTATTTTCTCCAGTTGCCGGCATTTTGTCTGATAAGTGGAATGAAAAGTATGTTTTATACATAGCAACAGTTTTATACTTGATTACATCTATCTTTATAATTCCAAAATTAGATTACTACACACCAACAGTTAAAGCTGCAATAATGACCGTTCCTCTTGGCATTTCTATGGGAATGTTTTTTGCACCAGTTACAACCTTAGCACTTAGAAAGCTTGGACCAAAAACATCCCTCGGTACAGGACTTATGCATTATGGAAGGTTTGTAGGTGGTTCATTTGGAACCGCAATAGCCACAAATGACTTATACAGACATCAGTGGGAGCATTTTGAAGGGATAAATGCAATGCAAAATTACAATTACATAAGTCAGTTTATTGATAAAATCAAAGAAAATATGGTAGCAGTTCCGGAAAACGTAGCAGAGCTAAAAGCCAAGGCTTTATTTTATAGCGTCGAATATCTTCAAAGTCTAAACTTTTCATTTCAAGATACATTTTTTATCGCCGGGTTATTTGGCTTACTTGGAGCTTTACCTGTTATTTATATGTTGATTTCCGATTTGATTAGATCTAATTCTAAAAACACTTCTAATTAAAGTATGTCGGGTAAGAAATTAGACAAAGGCAGAAGATTTTTTGCCGACTGGTTACCAAGGAGTTTTTTAGATGCTTTATCCGTGTTTGGATTTCTCACCTCCGAGGTATGTTATAATAAAATTAAAAGAGGATAGAATAATGAAAAAAACCTCTACTTACTCATTTGGGGTATCAAAGAGAGAATCCCATAATTCTTCCGCTTTCTATAGACTGGAAATTTATAAAAACACAGAGAGCCCTTTGCAAATACTTAATTATGTTGTTGAAACTCTTCGGTCAGAAAAGAATGTGAACAATTTAAACAATTTTCAACAAAACACAATGGATTGGATGAATAAAATCTATTGTCAGTCTAGCGAGAATATGTTTCAAATTCCAGATGGAAGTATAGCACTTGCTTTTACTTCACCTCCATATAACAATGGTAAAGAATACGATAAAAATTTAAATTTAAAAGAATACCTTCTTTTACTTGCGAGAGTGGGTAAAGAAGTTTTTAGAGTATTAAAAAAGGGCGGAAGATATGTAATTAATATAGCAAACCTTGGCAGAAAGCCCTATATTCCTTTACACAGTTTACTCTATATAATACATGCAGAGATTGGATTTAGACCAGCAGGAGAAATAATTTGGCAAAAAGGTAAAGGAGCAAGTGGTAATTGTGCATGGGGAAGCTGGCTTTCTGCAAAATCACCACGAATAAGAGATATACATGAATACTTACTTATATTTGTTAAAGATGATTTTAGCAGGCCTGATAAAGGCGTATCAACAATAAGCAAAGAAGAGTTTTTAAACTATACCATATCTATATGGGAAGTTCCTCCTGCATCAGCAAAGAAAATAGGACATCCTGCTCCTTTTCCTATTGAATTAGCATCAAGAGTTATAAAGCTTTTTAGCTACGAAAATGATGTTATTCTTGATCCTTTTGTCGGTTCAGGAACTACTTGCGTAGCAGCTAAAAAATTAAAGAGAAATTTTGTAGGCTATGATATCAACGAAGAATATTGTAAAATTGCCTTAAAAAGATTACAGGAGGAATAATTGGAATGGATAGTGATAATGATCTCGAACAGTTATTTGAAGAATTAAAAATTTACGAAACACTTTGGAGCAAAGATGTCGAAAAAGGATTTTTAAAAAGGTACTTAAAAAAATATGGACCAGACTCTCTATTTTACAAAATAAAAGAAAATGATAAGATAAGATATTATACTTATTACCCTTCTTCAATTGCAAAAAATCTAAAAAAGAAGGACACTATTCAATCAAGAAATGCTCTCATAGGAGAATTTACTGAAAAATTTGTGAAGTATCTTTTCAGTAAAACTGAGTTAGTATCCAAAAAAAAGCTTTATATAGTAAATAATGCTATATGTCCAGAGTTAGGATTGACCGCAAATAGTCCTGCTGATATAGTAGTATCATCCAGAAATGAGCGAATACTTAATAAGAATGATATATATTTAATTGGAGAAGTAAAGATGTCTCTCGTATGGAATTGGAGTTTCAATCCTGACGATAATAGTCTTACTGAAGAAGGAGATTTTACTTCTCATATTGGACAGCCAAGCTTATTAAGATCTGATTCTGTATTAAAAGCTATAGGAAAAGCAGTAAATATTCGTTTGTACAATTTTGAGGAAGTTATACCTATTGTAATTATTTGTAATACACCTATACAATCTTCTTATTTGGAAAAAATAAATAACTTATTCTCGAAATATTTTATCCACGGAATATTATCACTAAATCCCTACCTTAAAAATGTGTATGGTAATTATATACATAATACAAAGACAGGATCGGTAGTAACGATAGAAAATCTATCCCAGCTTAATGACAAAATATCTAAATTTATAAAAGAAAGAGAAAGCAAGAAAAAGATAATTATTAAAGCTATAGATGGTAATTTTAGAGAGGAGCTCAAAAAAGAAATAAGATATATTAAAGATACAGAGGAAGCGATAGATTTAGTTTTAAAAAGACTTGGAATTTAATGTTAGATATTTGTTTAATAAACTTTAAAATGAAAAAATATTAAAAAATAGAGACATATTTAATATTTAAAGATTTTTCAAAATAGTGTTATAGAGATCAGAGGTTATATTTTTACCCATTTAGTAAAATTTTAACTGTCACCAAGAAGTTTTTTCAGATGTTTTATTCATATTGAATTTCTCACCCAATTATAAAAATCCGAGGTATTATATCATTATAAAACATTATAAAAATATATTAAACATATTATATTGTTAAAATTTATCATAGTTAGTATTTTGTTTATATAAACAAATAAAAGGAGGTATACACTATGGAAACTTATGTAGTATTCCTGCTCTTATTTACTCTAGCTATATTGGCTTATGTAATTTATTTTGTTAAAAAATCAAAGGAAGAAGTTAAATAAAAAGTTAAAGAGGTATCCTGCAAAATTAATCCAGTAATTCAAAAAATTACTGGGGAAAAATATGAATGTGAAGAAGGAGAAATCCACTTTAAAACTCAAAATAAACAATAACCTATATGGTGGGCTCAAAAGCTCACTTTTAATTTCTATCCAAAAAGTATATTCCTTTTATTGGTAAATATCGTTCATAAATATGTGGTAGGTTTAAAGACTCGCTGATTATTTTTCCATGTCCGCCGGTTAGTATTATGTTAAATTTATATTTATATTCATTTTCAATTCTACTGATAACTCCTTCAACTAATGATAAATATCCATTATATATTCCAGATTGAATGCTTGAAATGGTATTTTTACCTACAATATTTGAAGGTTTTTCAATCTTTACTTTTGGAAGTTTTGCAGTTTTTGAAAACAAGCAATTTACAGAAGATTCTAATCCAGGAAAAATAAGCCCGCCATCATATTCAGAATTTTTATTAACCACATCAAAAGTTACTGCCGTACCAAAATCGATTGCTATTAATGGTGGATTTAAAATATTTATAGAGGCAAAAGCGTTCAAAATCCTATCCGCTCCAACTTCTGACGGGTTTTCATAATTGATTTTCAAAGGAACTTTTACATCCTTTCCTATTAATAACGGGTTTACATTCAATAATTTTTTTAAAGCCTTAGTGATTTTTTCTTCAACCTGTGGAACCACAGAAGATATATAAATTTTATTAACATTTGTTTCATTCAAATTGTAAAAGTTTAAGAAAAAAGAAAATTTAATCAACCAGTCATCAATGGTTTTATCGTGGTCTGTTTGAAATTTTAATGTTTCAATTTTATCTAAATCCTTTATATATCCAATCTCAGTGGTTGTATTACCAATGTCAACTGCTAATATCAACTTTCCTCTTTACCTTTACTAAAGACTAAATTTTTATATCTAAAGAAATAATCAACAATTGCTTTGTAAAGGCTTTGGGCAAACTTTTCTAAAAATTTATCATTTGCCAACAATCTTGCATCATTTTCATTTGTTATAAACGCTGTTTCTACCAAAACAGACGGAATTGACGGAGTTTTTAAAACTGCAAAGTTAGCCGATTCAATTCTTTTAAACTCAGTATCTTTCAAGTTTCTTTTTAAATAAATCTGAGCAAATTTTGCAAAATTTAATCCCTCTGTCATTGTATGGCTTATAGCCATATCTGCCACTATTTTATTTACATTTGGATTAGCACTAACTTTTATAACATTCAATACTGTTTGGTTCTCTCTTTCCTCTACCATTTTAGCAAGTTTTGAAGTAGCGCCTCTTAAATTTAATGTGTATATGTAAGTTCCGGAAAGATTTGGATTTTCAGATGCGTTTGTGTGAATGCTTATAAACAAATCTGCTTTTTTTTCTATAGCGATCAATGTTCTATCATACAGTGGAATAAATCTATCATCTTCTCTTGTTAAATATACTTTAAATCTTGGGTCTTTTTCTAAGAAAGATTTGAGTTTTAAAGCAACTTTTAGATTGATATCCTTCTCCCTTAGACCGTTAGCCGTTGCGCCAGGGTCATGTCCACCATGTCCCGGGTCTATGACTATTATTTTCTTTCTTCCTGCAAAACTTTTTGGCACTTCTATTTCTATAGAATTCGAAGAGTTGTTATCTGAAGCTTGCATTTCTAAACTTTTTAGAATTTTATTTAAAACATCATCTGAATCTTTTTTTGAAATCACTTTTTTAGATTCTTTATTTTCTTTAACAGTATTATTTTCACTTACACTTTGTTTTTCTTTTTTGTCCAGCACTTTCAAATCAATAACTAATCTATCTGGATTAGAAAGACTAAACACCTTAGGGTCCATATTATCATTTATCTCTAAGTAGATTATGGTTTTTTTGGTAAACGTATCTTTTGATATTTCTATAGATTTAACAAACCTCGGGTCTAATTTTATAGCTGAATTTTTAAATTCACCATCTATTTTGAAAATAAGAGTAGTAGATACTGGCAAATATTCATAATTTTTTACACCATCAAAGACAATTCTGTAGCCATAATCTTTTATTCCGGTTCTAATTTCAAATGCTTCTACATAAAAAACCCATATTAATATGCTTAAAAAAATATATCTTAATGTTTTCATATCAAATTTATCGGATTTCTGAATAAAAGCTTAAACTAATGTAAACAAAACCCGAGACCCAAAAACTGAGTCCCGGAAGTAGATATCTAACCAGAAAGCTCTTTTCTTAATCTTTTAGCTACGTTTACCATATTTCTTAGTGATGGTATTGTCTCTTCCCATCCTCTTGTTTTTAAACCACAGTCTGGATTTACCCAGATAAGGTCTTTTCTAATGTATTTTAATGACCTTCTTAAAATTTCTTCTATCTCTTCTTCTCTTGGAATTCTAGGAGAGTGTATATCGTAAACTCCTATACCAATTCCATGGTCGTAGTTGAATCTTTCAAATGCTTCCAAGATTTCTCCTTTACTTCTTGATGCTTCAATAGAGATAACATCAGCATCCATTTTGTAAATGTATTCAATGATTTCGTTAAATTCTGAATAACACATATGGGTGTGGATTTGGGTCTCATCTTTAACCGTATCATGGGCTAAGCTTAAACGCTTTTACTGCCCAGTTTAAGTAAGCTTCCTGTTTAGATTTTTTAAGCGGCAATCCTTCTCTAAATGCCGGTTCGTCTATTTGAATGATTTTTATGCCGGCTTTTTCAAGGTCTAAAACTTCTTCTCTTAAAGCTATTGCTATTTGATAAGCTACTTCTTCTTTTGGAATGTCTTTTCTGTAGAAAGACCAGTTTAGAATTGTAACAGGCCCTGTAAGCATACCTTTTACCGGTCTGTCAGTTAAGCTTTGTGCATAAACTGTTTCTTTTAATGTCATTGGATTTGGTCTTGAAACATCACCATAAATGATAGGTGGTCTTACGCATCTTGTACCATATGATTGAACCCAGCCGTTTTTAGTAAATGCAAAGCCTTCCAACTTCTCGCCAAAGAATTCAACCATATCTGTTCTTTCAAACTCACCATGAACTAAAACGTCTAAATCTAACTCTTCTTGAACTTTTATAACATGTTCAATTTGTTTTTTGATAAAGTTTTCATACTCTTCTTGCGAAATTCTTCCGGCTTTGTAGTCTGCTCTATACTTTCTAACTTCTTGTGTTTGTGGAAAGCTTCCGATTGTTGTTGTTGGAAGTAAAGGAAGTTTTAATAATTCCATCTGCTTTTTATATCTTTCTTCAAATGGAGTTTTTCTTCCAACTTCTGCATTTTTTATTTGTGCGACTGTTTGCCTTACTGCTTCATTATTGTATTTAGAGATGATAGATTTAACATCTGCTTCCGGTAAATCAACGCCGTTTATAAAGTGGTCTTTCAATGATTTTAATTCTGCTAATCTTTCGTCAGCAAAAGCAAGAATATTTATAAGGTCTTGTGATAAATGTCCCTTTTCTGGTTCTA
>NZ_ABZS01000024.1 GCF_000173615.1 Sulfurihydrogenibium yellowstonense SS-5
TACTTATTTCAAGTAAGTATGCAGATGCAAATCCCCCGATTGGCGTGATTACATTTTTCGTGAATGTTTTTTGAACAAAACCTTTAATCTCTTCTACAAACTTATCAGCCTTTTCTATGTCTACACCAGCATCTTTGTATGTAATCATTTCTTACCCCTATTTTAAAATTTAAAGAAGTATATTAATGCGTGTAAGATTATCCAACTGTAAACACCGGCTAAAATATCATCAGCCATAATGCCAATTCCCATTGGGTATTTTTCTAAGGTTTTAATTGGTGGTGGCTTAAGAATATCTACTATTCTAAAAATTACAAAGCCAAGTAAGAAATACATCAGAGCTTGATTTAAAGGTATGTTTGCTGTATTGATTCCAAGCATAGTTACCATATAGCCGGCTATCTCATCAATGCTTACAAAAGATGGGTCTTTATCATTATACTTTTGACTTACTTCATAAGATGCCCAGATGCCGATAAAAAACACAGATAAAGTAATAGAGATTTGAGCTAAAAGTCCTTTATCCCAGTATAAATAAAAAAACGGTATCGCTCCCAGTGTTCCAACCGTTCCGGGTGCAATGGGAAATTTACCTAAGTAAAATGAAGTGGCTAAAAATAGTGCAATATGGTCTTTTAAACTCATTAAAACTCCGATAAATATTTTAATTTCATTATAACATATACCTTGGATAAGATATTAGTGATTTTTATGAAATTTAGATATGGAGATCCTTCGGCCTTACGGCCTCAGGATGACAGGAAAAGGTTGAATGATAAATATCAGAGATAAGGATAGCCTAAGATGTCATTCTGAGCGAAGCGAAGAATCTCATGATTTTGTTGAATTTCTCACTCGACGTATTATAACATATGAAGCCTTCGGCTTGAATAATATTATATAATAGATAAACAAAATACACTCAGGAGTTTGCAAATGTATCTATGGATAAAAGCTATACATATAATCTTTATGGTTTCTTGGATGGCGGTTTTATTTTATCTGCCAAGACTTTTTGTCTATCATGCAGAAAACAAAGATAATAAAGAGTTTGTTAAGATTGTTAAAATAATGGAAAAAAGGCTTTTTTACGTAATCGGCGTTCCGGCGTTTGTTATTACTCTCATCACAGGTTTAAGCATGATATTTATGAACCCTGAACTTTTTAAATCCGGCGGATGGCTTCATGCCAAGCTAACATTAGTAGCTGTTTTGATAGCTTATTTCTTTCATAATGAATATGTTAGAAGAAAGTTTGAAAAAGATGCATGCGATAAATCCGGCAAATTTTTCAGAATATACAACGAAATACCAACACTATTGTTAATATTAATAGTGATTTTAGTAATTGTGAGACCGTTTTAAGATGCTGGACAAAAATTTCGTAAGAAAAAAGCTTTTAGAGTTTTTGGAAGAAGATGTAGGACACCAGGATATAACAACGGATAATTTAGATACAGATAGATACATAGAAGCTTACATGATAGCAAAAGAAGATGGGATATTAGCCGGAATTGAGTTTGCCAAGGAAGTTTATAATTTGGTAGGTGGTTGTAAGCTTGAAAATTTTGTAAAAGATGGAGTGTCCATAAAAAAAGGAGACATTTTAGCTATAGTCTATGGCAGTGGTAAAAGCATTTTAAAAGCTGAAAGATTAAGCTTAAATATCGTTCAAAGACTTTCCGGAATAGCAACCCTAACAAACAAATACGTAGAAAAAATAAAAGATACAGGTGTTAGACTACTGGACACAAGAAAAACAACTCCAGGATTTAGAGCCTTTGAAAAGTACGCTGTAAAAGCTGGTGGTGGAGATAATCACAGATTTGCACTTTATGACATGGTAATGATAAAAGACAATCATATAGCTTTAGCCGGTTCAATAACAGAAGCGGTAAATCAGATTAAAAAGAAGGTCTCACCGATGGTTAAGATAGAAGTTGAAGTTTCAAGCTTTGAGCAACTTGAAGAAGCATTAAAAAATCCTGTTGATATTATCATGCTTGATAACATGTCTGCCGAAGATGTAAAAAAGGCAGTAAAACTTATTAATAAGTCAAAGCTTATTGAAGTATCCGGAAATATAACAATAGAAAATATAAGAGATTATGCATTAGCAGGACCGGATTTTATATCAACCGGAGCGGTAATTCATTCTGCCAAATGGCTTGATATTAGTTTAAAATTTAAATAAATAGGAGAAAGTATATAACTTGGAGTGAGAAATTAGTGGTTTTTATAGAATTTAAAAAAAAGAGATCCTTCGGCCTTACGGCCCCAGGGTGACAGAGAAAGGTTGATTGATAAGCATTAAAGGAAGGATAGCCTTGTTTGTCATTCTGAGCGAAGCGAAGAATCTCATGTTTTTATTGAATTTTTCGTCCGAAGCATATTAGTTTAAAGTTTAAATAAATAGGAGGATGTAAATGAAAAAACATTTTAAAATTGCAGTTTTGCCCGGTGATGGAATTGGACCGGAGATTATTGACTCAGCGTTAAAAGTTCTTGATGTAGTAGCTAAAAAATATGGATTAACTTTTGAGTACAAATTTGGGCTTGTTGGTGGTGCTGCTATTGATGAGACAGGAGACCCATTGCCATCGGAAACATTAAAGATATGTAAAGAAAGCGATGCAATTTTATTTGGTGCTGTAGGTGGTGAAAAATGGGACAACTTACCAACAGACAAAAGACCGGAGAAAGGATTGCTAAGAATCAGAAAAGAGCTTGAACTTTTTGCAAACATAAGACCGGCAAAAGCATATGAACCTTTATTAGATGCTTCACCGCTTAAGCCAGAAATTATTAAAGGGGTTGATTTAGTAGTTTTAAGAGAATTGACAGGAGATGTTTACTTTGGAGAGCCAAGAGGAAGAGAAGTTAGAAATGGTGAAAGGGTTGGCTACAACACAATGATTTATTATGAACACGAAGTTAAAAGAATTGCTAAGCTTGCTTTTGAACTTGCAAGAAATAGAAGAAAGAAAGTTACAAGCGTAGATAAAGCAAACGTTTTAGAAGTTAGCGGATTATGGAGAGAAGTTGTAAACGAAGTTCATGCTGACTATGCAGATGTAGAACTTGAGCATATGTATATAGATAATTGTGCTATGCAGCTTATCAGAAGACCAAAAGATTTTGACGTGATAGTAACCGGAAACATTTTTGGAGATATTATTTCTGATGAAGCTGGAGCTTTAACCGGTAGTCTTGGAATGCTTCCGTCTGCAAGCATTGGAGAAAGATATGCATTTTATGAGCCAATCCACGGTTCAGCACCGGATATAGCAGGAAAAGGAATTGCAAATCCAATAGCAACAATCTTATCTGCAGCGATGATGCTTGAAATAACATGCAAAGTTCCAGAAGCTGCAAGAGACATAGAAAGGGCAATAGAAAAAGTTCTTGAAGATGGATACAGAACAGGCGATATCTGGTCTCCTGGCACTAAAAGAGTAAACACTGTAGAAATGACAGAAGAAATAATTAAGAGAATAGGATAAAGTTTACACTTTTTTAGAATTTAAAAAGGAGATTCTTCGGCTTATAGCCTTAGGATGGCAGAAAAAGGTTGAATGATAAGCATTAAAGGAAGAATGACCTTGGATGTCATTCTGAGCGTAAGCGAAGAATCTCATGTTTTTGTTGAATTTCTCACCCCGACGTATTTTATAAATTATTTATTGTTAAAGAGAGTCAGATGATGAATGACGTAGAATTTATAAAACTTATAATAATCCTTATCGTAGCATATTTAGTAATGAAATTAGTCGGTCTTGCTTTTAGAATCATTATAAAAGTATTGATATTTATCGGAGTTTTGTATTTAATATTTCATTATTTAACTACACATAGCTAAAAAATGCAAATCTCGGTATATGAAGACAGGAAAATTTTAATAGTTGGAATTCAAGTATCGCTAATAACTCACATTATCTTATACATTTTTCTAAAAATCGTTCCATTTCCGACTTTAAGTGTAGATACTCAAAAACCCATTGAGATTAAAATTGAGGAAATAAGAAAAGAAATAGAAAAAGTAGAAGTCAAAAAAATACCGGTTCAGACAAAAAAAGAAGAAGTAAAAGTTAAAAATCCTATTGTAAATGAAGAGAAAAAAGATCTTCCGGTTAGAAAGTCTCAAGCAAATCAAATAGAGAAGAAAGAGACTACATCAAAAACAACGCCGGCAGAAAAAATTCAAGATAAACCTCAAGAATCTCCTATAAAAAAAGAAACATTAAAGATTGAAGATGAAAATCTAAAACTTTTAAGCCAGATTGGTAAAAATCCGGAAGGGTCTGGGGTACAAAAATCAAATCAAGAAGAAAGTCTATCTTTTGGGCAAAAATTATCAGATATAGATAAATCAGCGGAAGGAACGGCATTAAGCAGAAGTTTATTATATAAGCCACCTCCACCCAAGCTTACATCATCCATATCACAGCCGTCAGTAAAAGCTAAAATATGGATTAGCCCATCCGGAAACGTTGAAAAAGTGGAATTAATTAATATTACAGGAGATGCGGAGATAGATACAGCTGTTATAAAATATTTAAAAAAATGGAAGTTTAATCCATCAAACACAAATCAAACCCAGTGGGCTATTGTGACGGTAAGATTTGGAAAAGGAGAGTAAGATGATAGTAGAGGTTTTTTCTTCAAATAAAAAATCTTTTTTCTTTGCTCTTAAAGAATTAAAAGATAAGATAGATAAAAGATTTGATAGTTATGATTTTCTGATTTTTTCCATCCATCCAAAATATGGCTATCAAGATTTACCTTACTTAATAGAAAAGATATTTCAAACAAATAATTATGCCGGCTTTCATGCCGTTAATACCTTTGAAAATGAAAATATAGTTGAGGGAGTTGTTGTAGCGGTAATAAAATTTGAAAAAGAAGGAAGAATAAATCTTTTTTATGTAGAAGATATTGATAAAGAAGATTCGCTTGAGAAAACTTCAAACTATTTAAATACTTTTAAAGATAAGCTTCATGTAATAATTGGTGGTTTATGTAAAGAAAAATTCGGACTTTTTATTGAAAAGCTTTCAGAAAATCTAAATTATTGGCCTATAAAGAATATAATCGGTGGCATCTCTTCTGGAAATGAAGAAAATAACGAAATGTTAACCTATCAGTTTGTAGACAATATAGTGATAAAAAATGGCTTTTTCATTCTTACATTTGATAATGTAGAGTATAATATTGAAGTAGCTCTTGGTTTTAAACCCTATGGAATTACTTATGAAATTAAAAAAGCTGACGGATACAAACTTTACACCGTCGATGATGGTAAAAATTTTTCTTATATAGTTCAAAACTTTTTAAGAGACTTTGAAAATCCGGATATCAGATATCTATGGTATTGCCCAATAAATATTCTTGATGAAGAAGATGGCTACGTTGCAACTTTAAGAACGTTTAAAGAAATTGGTAAAGATTATGTAGAGTTTTTCGGACAAATAAAAGAAGGACAACATTTTAAACTATCCTTTGCAACGCCAGAAGAACTTCTTGAAGAAGATTTAAAAATTGCAAAACAGACTAAAAGTATTATAAATTATCCAGATTTTGCTATCAATTTTTCATGTATAGCAAGGCAATATGTTCTTGAAGATAAACAAAATCAAGAACCAGAAATTTATACGTCAGTATTAAACTGCCCATTGTTTGGATTTTTTACATTTGGAGAAATAGGACCTGACAAACATTATAAAAAGCTAAAACTTTATAACGAAACTTCATTACTTTTGGCGGTGAAAGAAAGATGAGGGAAGAAGTAAAAATAAAAATTCTTCAAAGTTTACTTGACGAAGTTACTAAAAAATACGATTATTTTATAGCTAACAGAGAAAGAATTTATAAAGAAACATATGAAATGGCAGTAAAAGATTCTTTAACAGGTCTATACAATAGACAGTATTTTGAAGATTTTGTAGTTAAGTTAATTAAAAAAGGATTAAGAGAAAATAGAGATTTTTCAATAATATTTATAGACCTTGATAATTTTAAACCAATCAATGATAACTACGGACATACCAAAGGAGATGATGTCCTTAAAAAGGTTGCAGAATTATTTAAACAAACATTCAGAGATTATGATATTATCGCAAGGCTTGGCGGTGATGAGTTTGTTGTAGTTATTGAAAATCTTCCAAATAAAGACAGAATTGAAGAAGTTAGAAAAGTTTTTGAAGAAGCTTTTAAAGATTTCAATCTTTCTTTCAGCTATGGAGTAGCCAATTTAAAAGAAGTAGAGCCAGAGAGTTTAAATGAAGAAGAAATTTTAAATCTTATGCTAATCTTAGCTGATAGGAGAATGTATGAAGAGAAAATGGAAAGGAAAAGACGGCAGAAATAATTGGTAGTAAGAAATCTATTAAATGAAAGTCCTTAAATGTCAAAGCGATCGATAAGACTGTTCTAAAAATCAAAATTGTCATTCTGAGCGAAGCGAAGAATCTCATATTTTTCTTTTCAAATCAAAAAATCAAAAAAGAGATCCTTCGGCTTACAGCCACAGGATGACACGGAAAGGTAAGCTTACGAGAATTTTGGAACACTCTTAAGCAATCAATAGTGTCATTATAAACGATAACGAAGAATCTCATCCTGGCTTTCAAAAATCAAAAGAGGAGATCCTTCACTGTGTTCAGGATGGCAAAGGAAAAACAACGTCATTCTGAGCGATAGCGAAGAATCTCAGTCTTTTACCTCTCACTTTCTTATCTTCTTTGAAAGAGAAGATTCTTCAGACCAAAGTCTTCAGGATGACAGCCAAAGGGTGAATGATAAACTCAAATTTTCACTTCCTTGACTAAAATCAAGCAGTATTTAAAACTGCTTTTTTAACTTTTAAAAATTCTTCTATCTTGTTTACCATGCTGTTTACATCTAAACCTAAATCTCTTTCTAATAGCTCTACCTTTCCATGTTCAATAAATTTATCCGGAATGCCAAATCTTAAAACTTTGTTAGAATAACCATTATCAATTACAAACTCAGCAACTGCTGAACCAAAGCCACCGTTTAACACTCCATCTTCAGCGGTTATCACAAATTCATGAGTTTTTAAAAGTTTATTTAATAAATTTTCATCCATTGGTTTAATGAATCTTGCATTAACTACTGTTGGATTAAATCCTTTAAGTCTTAACTGTTTTTTAACTTCTAATGCTCTGTAAACATACTTTCCAACTGCAAGAATTGCTATATCTCTTCCTTCGTCTAAGATTTCCCAGCTTCCTATTTCAATTGTATTAAAACCTTCCATTTTTACACCGTACCCCGTACCTCTTGGGTATCTTAGAGCAAAAGGTCTTTTGCTGTTTAATCCTGTATAAAGTAAATCTCTAAGCTCTTGCTCATCTTTTGGGGAAGCTATAATCATGTTTGGAATTGGTCTTAAAAAAGCAATATCAAAAACCCCATGATGAGTTGGACCGTCATCACCAACTAAACCGCCTCTGTCAATCGCAAAAAATACAGGTAGTTCTTGAAGTGCTATATCGTGTATTACTTGGTCGTAAGCCCTTTGTAAAAAGGTTGAGTAGTAAGCTGCAACAGGCTTAAAGCCTTCAAGTGCAAGCGCTCCTGCAAATGTTGCTGCATGCTGTTCTGCTATTCCTACATCAAAAAATCTATCCGGAAACTTTTCTGCAAACTTTACAAGTCCAGAACCTTCCCTCATTGCAGGTGTAATGGCAACGACCTTATCATCTTTTTCTGCAATCTCTACTAATGCATCACCAAAAACCTTGCTGTAAGTTGGCAAGTTTGATGATTTATTAAACACGCCGGAGATTTTGTCAAAAGGAGATACTCCGTGGAATGTGGTTGGATTTTCTTCTGCATATTTATACCCTTTTCCTTTTTGAGTAATCACATGGAGTAAAATCGGACCTCTCATCTGTTTTATATTTTCCAAGGTTTGTTCCAAATCAAACAGACTGTGTCCGTCTATTGGACCGACGTATGTAAACCCAAGCTCTTCAAATATAAGTCCCGGAGCAAAAAGCCCTTTTGTATACTCTTCTATCTTTCTAAATATTTTTACACCTTGCTCTCCAAAGATTTTATTGATAGCTTCTTTTAATTTTTGTCTCGGTTTTTGGAAAACTTGCTTTGTGATTATCTTATTAAAGTAAGTATATATAGCACCAACGTTCGGAGATATAGACATTTGATTATCATTTAAAATTACTATAAACCTTGATGGGTCAAGCCAGCCAGCATTGTTTAATCCTTCAAAAGCCTGACCAGCAGTCATAGCCCCATCGCCAATAACAGCAATGGTATAAGCATCATCTTTTTTTAAATCTTTTCCAACTCTAAAACCAAGTGCAGCTGAAATAGATGTACTGCTATGTCCAGTTCCAAAATGGTCATACTTACTTTCTTTTATCTTAGAAAATCCAGAAATTCCTTTATACTGTCTTAATGTTCTAAACTGTTCTTTTCTATCTGTAAGAATTTTATAAGCGTATGTTTGATGCCCTACATCCCATACGATTTTGTCTTTTTCAGGGTCAAAAGCCATAAGTAGAGCAACGGTCAATTCAACAGTTCCAAGTGATGGTCCAATATGCCCGCCATTTAAAGATGTAACATCGATAATATAGCTTCTTATATCCTCACAGAGTTTTTCGATCTCTTCTTTATTTAAATTTTTTAAATCTTTATAGTTATTTATTTTTTCTAACATGGGATAATCTCTCATATCAAAGCACCTCTCATATAGGTAGTGAAGTATATATTATACATATTTATATAGTTTTCAAATATGCTTAACGTGAAGCGTGATAAATGATAGATGATTTTAGTAATTAACTTTTTAATTTAAATGAGAATTTTCTAAAATTCCTGCAAGTTTTACAATGCATGTGTAAATAAAGCATACCTTTACGCCATCCTGATGACTTTAGTCCGGCGTTCTTATCATTTAAAAAATGAGAAGATAGAAATCGAGAAGCAATAGGTAAAAAAATGGAGGGATTTTTTTAGACGGCTGCAGAATGAAAATGAAAAGGTTAATTAAATTTTAGACTTAGTTAAAATTTGAAAGTACTTTCTATTACTTTATATTTTAACCTTTCAAGCTTTTATTTAATTGATTGAATTTCTCTAATCTTTCTTGCAAGTTCTCTAATTGCATCTATTTCACTGTATCCTTTTTCTACAAGCTCTCTAACAAATTGTGCTTTTGCCAAGGTGTTTAATTTTTCTACTATATCACCTGATACTTTACATTCTTGAGGAGAAGGTTCGCCATTTTTTAGAGTCTCATTTATACACATTTCAATTTCTTCTGGTGTAAACTTTTTCGCAATATCTTTTATCTCTTTTAAATTCATTTTTATTTCCCTGTCAATAAATTTTGTATAATATTACATTAATAAAATCATGGTAATTTTCCATGAAAAAAAGCATAATTCTGAAGGTTTTTTAAATTGGAAGCGGTTATCGCAATAACCATAGTTTACTTTTTAATCTCCTTTCTTACAAATACAATTAAACGAAAGGATATTTTTATCATATCAGCTATTTTAATATATATTATAGATTATCTGCTCAAATATAAAGGAATAAATTTTGATATTTCATCTTTATTCTTTTTGTCTTTAGTATTTCATGCAAAATTCAAAAAAGAGAATGTTAAGATACTATTCATTGTCATCGCTTACTATATCAGTTTAACACTGATTGTTAATTTTTTCCAAGATTTCAAATCTATAAAAGCTTTTTATTTTTTAGGATTGGTAGTTTTAAATCAAAACTCCCAAACCATTGAAAAAATTTGGCTAAGTGTTATCTCTGTATCCATTATTTTAAGTTTAATAAATTTAAATTTCTTTAGTTATGGTATTGCTTTAATTTTACTATTTTTTGTGTATTTAAAAATTTTAGAGTATAAAGAAAATTTGGAAGAAAATCAAGAGGAGTTTAAGAAGAAAATTGCAAGAACAATAGAGATAGAAGTAAAAAGAGAATACGAAAAACTTGAGCTTAAATTACAATTAGCTTACAAAAAATTAAAAGAGTTATTTAAGCTTAATACTTTTATTATAAAAGAGATTTCTTTGAAAGAAATGGTTCAAAAAATTGTAGAAGGTTTAATAGATTTAGGATATGCAGGCGCATACATATATATTTCAAATGAAAATTTATCTAAGAAAGGAGGCTTTATCCCAAATTTAAAGATTATCACAGAAGAAATGAAAGATAAAACTACCGTCTCAACTTTCGAAGATGAAAAGCTAATTTATATACCTTTGAAAGATGAAAAAGGTCTTTTAGGTTATTTGGTAGTTTATTCTAAAACTTCATTAACACCGGAAGAGATTGAGTATTTGATTACATACGCTAATTCTATCTCAAACATTATTGCGAAAACAAATTACTTCTTGGAAATAGTTAAATTAAGAGATTTAATTTATAGAACTATAGAAGCTGTGAATATAGGCATTGTAGTTTTAGACAGAGATTTTAATATAGAAATTTTAAATAATTTTGCAAGAAAGTTTACAAGCCATGAAACTACAATTAACAAAAATTTATTTGAAGCTTTCCCATTTTTTGACTCAATAAAAGTATATTTAGAAGATGTCCTTTATACAAAAAAAGAGTTTGAAACAAAAATCAAAGATCAAGCATTAAACCGAATTTTCGAGGTAAAAGCCTTTCCAATCTCTTCTGAAGAAACATTAAACGGTATGGTTATTGTTTTTGAAGATGTTACAGAAAAAGAAGAAATGGAGAATCAAATTATACAGTCGGAAAAGCTTGCAGTTATTGGTAGATTGGCTGCCGGTATTTCCCATGAGATAAAAAACCCATTAGCAATCATAAATCAAAGTGCTTTTATGGTAAAAAGAAGAATTCAAAAATTATGTTCGAATGTTGACAATATTGATAGTATTTTAGAATCGATTGAAAGGATTGAAAGAAATGTAATTAGGGCAACGGATATAATAGAAAGATTATTGAATTTTTCCAAGCCATATTATACAAAAGCTGAAAAAGTAAATCTTAGGGAAGTTATTGAAGAAGCAATAAAATTAGCTATACTCCAAGCACAAAAAAGTAATATCTCATTTTCAAAGAAATTGATGGATGCTTATATAAAAGGTGACAAAAATGCATTAATACAACTATTTATTAATTTAATTTTAAATGCAATAGAAGCTATAGAAAATAAAGGTAAGATAACAATAAAAATAGTTCCTTTAAAAAGAGAAGGAAATGTGAAAGTTGTAATAAAAGATACAGGAAAGGGAATTCCGGAAGAAATAATGGATAAGATTTTTGAACCATTTTTTACAACCAAAGAAAAAGGGACAGGGCTTGGTCTTGCAGTAAGTTATAGAATTGTTCAGGACCATGGTGGTAAAATGTTAGTCAATAGTAAAGAAGGTGAAGGAACCGAATTTATTTTAATATTTCCAACGTACAATGAAGAAGAGGGCGAATGATGGAAAGGGGATATATTTTAGTTGTAGATGATGAAGAAGATTTGTTGGTATCTTTTAAGGAAATATTAGAGGAAGAAGGATATAAAGTAGATATAGAATCCAACCCTGTTAAAGCTGTAGAGATGGTAAAAAATAATGATTATGACCTTATTATTTCTGATTTAAAAATGCCAGGTCTTGCCGGTAATGAATTTCTAAAAGAAATCAGAAAGTATAATGATTTTGTAAGCTTTATTATACTTACAGCCTACGGAACCGTTGATACAGCAGTGGAATGTATGAAAAATGGAGCATATGATTATATATCTAAACCTGTGGATTTTAATGATGAGAAGATTTGGAAGCTAATAGAAAGTGCTGTCAAAAAGACTAAAGCAATTAAAGAAAGTCAGTACCATAAATCTCAATTAAACATCATTAAGTCAAGAGATAAGTTTAAAAATATAATAACGATTAATCCATTAATGCAAGAAATTATTGATTATTCAATAAAAATCGCAAACTTTGATTTTACTGTACTTGTATATGGAGAAAGCGGTGTCGGTAAGGAACTTTTCGCAAGGGCAATACACGAAGCAAGTCAAAGAAGAAACAATGCTTTTTTACCGGTCAACTGTGCTACTATCTCTAAAGATGTTATGGAGTCAGAATTCTTCGGAGCTAAAAAAGGAGTATATACCGGTGCGGAAAACGATAGGCCGGGTATCTTAGAGCTTGCAGACGGTGGAACAATTTTCTTAGATGAAATATCTGAGCTTCCATTAGACCTTCAAGCAAAATTTTTAAGATTCTTGCAAGATAAGGAAGTTAGAAGAATAGGTGATGTAAGTGCTAAGAAAGTAGATGTAAGAGTCATTGCAGCAACAAACAAGGATTTAAAGGAATTGGTAAATCAGGGAAAGTTTAGAGAAGATTTATACTATAGATTAGAGGGTATAAAAATAGAAATCCCCCCAATTAGAGAAAGAAAAGAAGACATTCCCGTTCTTGCTTATTACTTTTTAGAAGAGTTTAATAAAAAATACAACACAGATGTTAAAGGTTTTTCAAAAGATGCATTAGAAGTGCTTATAAATTATTCTTGGCCTGGGAATGTAAGGCAACTTCAAAACGTTGTAAATGAAGCATGTATAATCGCTTTTGCAAAAGGACAATTTATAG
>NZ_ABZS01000023.1 GCF_000173615.1 Sulfurihydrogenibium yellowstonense SS-5
GTGCATAACCTCAGACTGGGGAGTAATTGGGTAGGCTATAGCTATATCAACGTTGGCGCGCTTTATAGCCTCCGCCATAGCTTGAGCACCTGTTATAAACTTTTTCTCTCTTGGAGCTTCTAATAAAAGATAATCCGTATCTACAACTTTTTGCTCTGGCATGTTACTACCTCCTTTTTATTCGCTTTCAGTTATATGCTCATCTTTTTTAGGAATTATTAAGTATAAATACTCTCCATAGTCATCCACGGATAAATTTTCATAAGTTTCGGGTGGCAAGGATGGATTCTCCGGAGGAAGCTTTGGCTCCCACTTTATACCTAACTCTTCTCTGACTTGTACAAGAACATCTTTAAACCTTCTTATTTCATCTGCGTGAACATCTCTAAGAGACACCATGGCATCTTCATGTCCCATCTCCGCACACATAGCTATAGTAAAGCAATTAGTACCCGCTCTAATCATTCTCAAAGATAGGTTGGCATAATGACAATGAACGCCTACAAATATACAGGCTTCTATTTTGTTGTGAAGAATGGTTAGGTTAGGGTGATTTGGGTTTATCTCCGCTTCAGGGTCTATTTTGGGATACTTTGGTCTATAGTCAGGCATAGGTATGATTCTGCAGTTTGGTATCTCCATTGCAAGCTCAAGAACAGCCTTTGCCTTTTCCATAGCACCAGCATTCCATCCCCATAATACGAGAGGTCCTGGGAATATTGTAGGATTCTTTCGTGTAAGCATAGCCTTTGCTGCCTCTCTCATAGCCATCTCTTCATCTACGATCTTGCCATAGAGAAGTGATTTACCCGGTGGTGGGAGTTCAACACCCTCAAAAGCTGGTGGTGTAGGAATATAACCAGCAGGTCCTGGAAGTACTTCCATTTCTAACCTCCTTAATATAAAATTTAATAAAACAGTGTTATAAAATTAGCACGTATTTCTTAACTTGTCAAGTTTAAAAGACATGACATTTATCATTAGTAATTTTAGCCTTTTGAAACGTTGTTTAAATAATTGTTTAAATTACATCTTTTAAATTTTTGGAAATTAAATCATCCATGATTGATATTCTGCCTTACTTTATCCAAAAGTAAAAAATCAGATAACACAGCTTTTTATATATCAAGTTTTATTGCTTTTTTGCGACTAAATATATGTCTTTATATAAATTCGGAAGTGTTCCAAAAAACCAATATCGTTATTTTGTAAGCGACGAATAATCTTATGTTTTTGTTGAATTTCTCACTCAACGTATATATCTTAAGGGTGTTCTAAAATTTTTGTAAGCTCACCTTATCTGTGTCATTCTGATGAAGGAGTCCGTAGGACCTCATCTTTTGATTTTTTGACTTGAAAAAGAAAAATATGAGATTCTTCGCCGGCTACATAACGACAGTATGGATTTTCGGAACAGTCTCACGTATATCTTTATTATATTACGATTATTTATATTATCAAAATAAAACTCTTCAGACTTTAGACTAAAGCTCTGAGGATGTCAGTCAAAGACCGGTTGGTAAGCATTTAAGGAAAGGCAACCTTAGATGTCGTTTTAAGTAAACGGAAGAATATTTTACTTTTATTGAATTTACCATGCGACGAATTTATTTAATAATATATTTTCTTTACTACAGTATAAACATAAACTTAAGCTATAATTACTCTTCTGAATCTTCTATTTCTTCCTGATTGTATTCAAACTCTATTTCTTTTTTAGGTGATATTGTAGTTATCGCATGTTTATAGACTAAAACTTGCCTTGGTCCTTCTTTTAAAAGAATTACAAAATTATCAAAATACTTTATTTTTCCTTCCAACTTAACACCGTTTACCAAATAAACATCGCATCTAACTTTTTCTTTTCTAATTGTATTTAAAAACTTCTCTTGTAGTCTCCCCTTTTTTTCTTTTGCCATAATTTCCTCCTTAAATTGGTATAACTTCTAAAAATTTCCTTGCTAATTCTACAATATAATTATAATCCATTAGTTGATTTTTCCATCTCTCCGGAATCTGCTCTTCACCGTTATAGGCACCTGCAAAAGCTCCTGCGATTAATGCAATGCTGTCTGTATCTCCGCCGTAGTATCCATAAGAGTTTGCAGCTTTAATGATTGTAGTTTCCACATATGACGGTGTTTTTAAAAAGATAAATAGAGCTTGTGAAAAGCTTTCTAAGCAGTAGCTACCATTTCCAAGCTCGTTTATGGCTATCTCATAATCTGCTTCTTTCTTTAAAAGGTCTAACACTTTATGAAGGGATTTTTTGGTTTCAGATTTATGAACGAATTTTTCTAAAAGTTTTATAAAGTATTCATATTCATCTTCTAAATAAAATCTACTTTGAATAAGCTCTCCAATTGCTACGGCTAAAGCTGATGACACATCTAAAACAATCTCATTCCTTGATGTTATCATTGTTAATGTTTTTGCTACTTCTGAGGCTTGGTATGGGTCTTTGTAATAATACATTCCAACAGGTATAGCAACGAGAGAGTGGTCTATTGTAGACCCTTTTAGTGGAGTTTCGGTTCCTTCTATTATAAATTCTATAGCAAGCAAAAAGGTTGGGTCAATGTAAGTGTGGATTTGACCTTTTTCAAGCCATTGAATGTATTTTTCAATTATATATTTTGAATCTATAAATTTTCTTTCAACTATAGATTCTACCATCAATTTTATGATTTCAAATTCGCTTGTATTTTCTCCCGGTCTTAAAAAGTATGATGGGGAATATGGATGCGGAATAAGCAAATCTTTTACAGGCTCACCATAAAACTCTATAACTTCATCAACAGGTAGTTCTTCTACCATCATTCCAAGACTATCACCTATTGCGGCGCCCAAGAGAGTTCCTATTATTTTTTCTTCCATTTTTACTGTCCTTCTGGTCTAAGGGTTGGAAATAGGATTACTTCTCTGATTGAGTAATTGTCTGTAAGCATCATTACAAGCCTATCTATTCCAATTCCCTCGCCTGCTGTAGGTGGTAAACCATACTCTAAAGCGGTTAAGAATGTTTCATCAACGTCCATTGCTTCCTCATCGCCCATCTCTTTTTCTCTGATTTGTTGGATGAATCTTTCTCTTTGGTCCATAGGGTCGTTTAGCTCAGTATAAGCGTTTGCAAGCTCTTTTTTATTTATGATAAGCTCAAATCTTTCTACTAAATCTGGGTAGCTTCTATGTGTTTTTGCAAGTGGTGATAGTATCTTTGGAAAATCTATTACAAATGTAGGCTGGACAAGGTCTTCTTCAACAAAATGTTCAAAAAGTTTATCAAGTATTTTTGCATGGGTTAATGTGTCTGCTTTTGGTATTCCTACCTCTTTTGCAAAATTTCTTGCTTTTTCAAAATCTAAGAAAAATTCTTTATCTTTTCCTGTTTTTTGTTTTAATGCATCAAAAAATGATACTTTTCTAAATGGCTTTTCAAAATCAAGCTCTTGACCTTCCCATGTTATTTTTAACGTTCCTACTGTATCAAGAAGTATTTTTCTAAACAGCTCTTCTGTTAATACCATCAAGTCATTATAGTCTAAGTATGCTGCGTAAAACTCAACCATCGTAAATTCAGGGTTGTGTGTTGTGTCTATTCCTTCATTTCTGAAATTTCTTCCTATCTCAAAAACTTTGTTAAATCCACCAACTACAAGCATTTTTAAATAAAGTTCTGGTGCAATTCTTAGATACAGATTCATATCAAGTGCATTGTGATATGTAATAAAAGGTTTTGCCATGGCTCCTGATGCTACAGGTTGAAGTATTGGTGTTTCTACTTCTATAAATCCTTTACTTTCTAAAAACTCTCTCAAACTTTTTATTGCCTTAGACCTTATCTTAAAGATTTCTCTCGTTCTTTGATTTGCTATTAAATCTAAGTATCTGTATCTGTATCTGTACTCAGTATCTTTTAGTCCATGCCATTTTTCTGGAAGTGGTCTTAAAGATTTTGCTAATATTTCATAGTTATGAACTTCTACTGTAAGCTCACCTGTCATAGTTCTAAATAGATGACCTTCTACGCCAATAATATCTCCAATATCTATTAAGTCCATTGCTTTTTTATAGTTTTCTTCTCTGAGAGTGTCAGCGTTAAAGTATACCTGCAGTTTTCCGTCTGCATCTTGGATGTGTCCAAAAGCAGCTTTCCCTTGGTCTCTGAGTGCTATTAGTCTACCGGCTACTGCAACTTGCTTTTTCTCCGGGTCTTTGTCATATCTATTTTTTATTGTTGATACATCTTCTCCTGCTTCTTCAAATAAAACTTCTTCAGCTAAAAGTGTAAGCTTTCCGTCAATTCTTTTTAATTTTCCTTTGAATGATGCTACTGTATTTGGAGATAATTTTTCTTTTTGAGGAAATACTACTTGAATTTCGTAATGTCCGTTTAAATCTTCAAATCTTATGAAGTAATCGTTTTCCTTTTTTGATACTCTTTTTATTTTTCCTTTTATGACGTACTCTTTATCTTCTGGCTCAAATTCAAGCCCTTCTCTAACAGATTTTAGGTCTGTTGTAATGCTAAATTTATGTGGATAAGGATTTTTTCCTTCTTCTGTTAATTTTCTAATTTTTTCTAATCTGCTTTCTAAAATCCCTTCTGCCATCTATTTTGTACTCCTTCTAAAAATTGATATCTAATAATTATAACTCAATATATTGGCGAGAAAGTAAGAAAGTGAAAGGTAAGGGTAAGACAGTGAGATATAAGAAGTAAAAAGTTTATATGATTTCTATTTAGCTGTACTTTGCTTATTGTATAAGTCATACCAGTTTGGGAAAATTCCGATTTATTTGAATTTATAATATCACAAAAGTATTGTAAAGGTGATTTTTTGTTTAAACTATGATGAGGTTTTTCTATGTTATACCATAGCATATGTTTCAACATTCTTTAATTGAGTTCATGAATATCTTCTAATTCGTAATCATCGCAGTACATCATGAACTCTTCTTGTAATGCTCTATTCATTCTCTCTACATATGCCTGCCCATTTGGATATCTTGGATAGTTAGGAGTTAAAATAATGTTATGTCTAAATAAAATTATAAGGAGGAATGATAATGGATAAAAAAGAATACTTTGAAAAAATATTAGACAGAACCGCTGAGGAATTAGTAAAAGAACTTTTCCCAAATGGTATAGCAACTCAAGAAAAGATAGGTATAAGAAAGCTTTTAGAATCCGTTGTAGAACTGATTATGAACCAAGAAAGAAATTTCTTTCTTGAAAATGACGATGATAACAAAGCAAATGGGTATTATGAAAGAAGTCTAAATACTGGTTCTTTCAAGCTTAACATAAATGTCCCAAGAGATAGAAAAGGTAGGTTTAGACCACAAATACTGCCTGACCCTTATAAAAGAGTTAATGAAGATTATATAAACCTTCTTATGAGTTTAGTATCCATTAGAAAAGCTTCTGCTTATGTAGTTCTTTAAAGTAGATTTACAAGGAAACAAAGATATATTTGGATTTTACACATTTTTCAGCAGTGAAAATAAAGCAGATTGGATAAAAGTATTCAATGATTTGATAGATAGAGGACTAAAAAGGATAATGCTTATAGTAAGTGATGATTTTCCTTCAATATCAAAAGCCATAGAAACACTATTTCCTTATACAGACCATCAGCTATGTTTAGTAGTCCATTTACAAAGAAATGTAAAAAGTCAAATGGGTAAGGAAGATTCGCAAACATTTAACAAAGAACTGAAAAACATAAAAGAAAACAGCTTAGATTATGAAGATGGATTAGAAAAATTAGATGATTTATGTAATAGATTTAAATCTAAATATCCAAACTTCATAAAGCATATTCAATCTAATAAAGAGAGATAATTTAAAGAATGGAAAATGGAAAAACCTATACCTGTTTTTAAAGGAGCTTCTTATGAAACTTTACAATTGTTTAATAAAAAGTTTTCAATCCAGACACAAAATTATTGACAAGTCTCTTCCTATATTTCTTTTAGAAAGTTTAAAGAACGTTAAAATTGACAATAGAAGTACGAGTATAAGATGAGATTATTCTTTAAGCTTATGAACGACGATTACATTCCGTAGCTACTAACATTAACATCACACATCTCACAAACTAAATTCTGATTTAAAATACTTACAAAAAAGATTTAGGAGATTTAATGGAGACTAAGAAAATATACAAATTCATAATTTTAATGGGTTTTGTTAGTCTGTTTGGAGATACAGTATATGAGGGAACAAAAGGAATCGCTGGACCTTATTTATACAGTCTTGGAGCATCATTATTTATAGTAAGTTTTACAGCAGGGCTTGGAGAATTTTTAGCTATGCTTTAAGATTTATATCCGGCTATTTTTCAGATAAATATAAAACATACTGGATTTTTACATTCATTGGATATGGATTAATAGCATCTATTCCACTTTTAGCACTGGTTGATAGATGGGATATAGCAGTTTTATTTATTCTCTTAGAAAGAATAGGAAAAGGAATTAGAAGTTCTGCAAGAGATGCGATAATCTCTTTTGCAACAAGCAATATAGGAAGAGGGTTAGGATTTGGAATTCATGAAGCTTTTGATAGATTAGGTTCTATTATAGGACCGCTGATATTCATAGCTTCTTTTGGATTAACCGGGAGTTATAAAATAGGTTTTCTTGTTATGCTTATTCCTTTTATAATGCTAATGATGTGTTTGATTTTAGCATATAAAATATTACCTAATCCCTCTGTTATGGAAAAATCACAGGATAAACAATATGACTCAAAAATCCTTTACATGTATATGTTTTTTAGTTTTTTTGCTATCGTCTCCTTTCCGCAGTATCCGGTAATTTCTTATCACTTAAAAATGCACAATATTTTTAGCGAACAAATAATAGTTTTACTCTATACTGTCACAATGGTCTTTGATCTAATTTTCTCATTATTGGTAGGAAAGTTTTATGACAAATGGAAATTTAAAGTTTTACTTTTAGTGCCTATTGCAACGTTTGTACTACCAATTTTTGCGTTTCAAGATTCAAAATTTTTAGCAGTTTTAGGAATTGTTTTGTATGGTTTTATTATGGCTTTTCATCAAAGTGTTATGAGGGCCGCGATAGCTGATTTAACTTCTATTTCTAAAAGAGGAACTGTTTATGGTTTGTTTAATCTAATTTTTGGAGTTGGTTATCTTTTAGGTGGTATCTTTATAGGCTACCTATACAATTTTGGCTATTTTTATATAATGATTTTTGCTTTATTGAGCCAGATTTTTTCGATGTATTTTTTAATAAAGCTAAATCATAGATATTAAAGCTGATTAATATGCGTCGGTTGAGAAATAAGTAGTCTTAGGTAGCATTTAAAAAGAAGATCCTTTTGACTAAAGTCCTAAGCATGACAGAGAAATAAAGGTAGAGACAATTCATGAATTGCCATTACAGAAGTTAGGAGTATAGCATCGTTATTCTGCAGCAGGCGAATAATCTCCTGCTTTTACTGAATTTTCTTACCCGAATTATATTAAAAATTTTTTTTAAATTCTAATATGGTCTTGATAAATCAAACAATGTTATATTTTTATTGACAAAAAAATCAAACAATGTTATATTTTTTATGTAAAAAATTTTTAGGGAGGTATGAAAAATGTCAAAGGCAACCATTGTATGGTCAAAAATTGATGAAGCACCGGCTCTTGCAACCTATTCTTTACTACCAATCATGAGAGCTTTTACGAAAGGTGCGGACATTGAAATTGAGCTAAGGGATATTTCCTTAGCAGGAAGAGTTATATCGTTATTTCCAGAGTATTTAAGAGAAGACCAAAGAATTCCTGATGAGCTTTCTTACTTAGGAGAACTTGTTTTGAGACCAGAAGCTAATATTATGAAGCTTCCAAACATCTCAGCATCTATTCCTCAGCTTATAGAAGTAATAAAAGAATTACAATCTCAAGGATACAACCTTCCAGATTTTCCAGAAGACCCAAAGACAGAAGAAGAGAAAGCAATTAGAGAGAGATACTTGAAAGCTGTTGGGTCTGTAGTTAACCCTGTTTTAAGACAAGGAAACTCAGACAGAAGACTTTCTAAATCTGTTAAAGAATATGCTAAAAAATACCCACATAAAATGAAAGATGTTAGCCCTAACTCCAAGGCTCATGTAGCTCATATGACCGGCGGAGATTTTTATGAAAACGAAAAATCAATTACTATCAAAAAAGATACAACATTAAGATATGAGTTTGTTAACAAAAATGGAGAAGTTAAAGTATTAAAAGAAGGTGTTAAGGTTTCTGTTGGTGATGTTGTAGATGGAACGTTCTTAAGCAGAAGAAAGTTAAAAGAATTTTATGAAAAAGTAATTGAATTAGCTAAAGAAGATGATATTCTCTTTTCTTTACACGTAAAAGCAACAATGATGAGAGTCTCTGACCCTGTATTGTTTGGAGATGCTATAAGAGTTTACTTTAAAGAACTATTTGAAAAGTATGGAAAAGAACTTGAAGAGATTGGATTTAATCCAAATAACGGTCTTTCAGATTTAGAGGCTAAGTTATCCAAGTTGCCGGAAGATAAACAAGCTGCAATCAAGAAAACAATCGAAGAAATCTACCAGAAAAGACCAAGAATGTATATGGTAGATTCAGACAAAGGAATTACAAACTTACACAGACCAAATGACGTAATAATTGACGCATCTGTTCCGGCTGTTATTAAAAATGGTTTACAAGGCTGGGGTCCAAAAGGTGAAGAGGATGACTGTGTAATCACAATTCCGGATAGAAGCTATGCAAGAATGTATAAAGAGATAGTTGAAGATATCAAAACTAACGGACAGTTTGACCCTGCAACCGTCGGAAGCGTTGCGAACGTAGGTTTAATGGCAATGGGAGCTGAAGAGTATGGTTCTCACGACAAAACATTCTTCCCACCAGAAGATGGAAAAATCAGAATCGTTGACGAAGATGGTAATGTGTTAATGGAACATGAACTTGAAGCAGGAGATATTTATAGAAGCTGTATCACAAGAGATATAGCAATCAGAGACTGGATAAAATTAGCTGTTAACAGAGCAAAGGAAAGCGGCGAGCCAATAGTATTTTGGCTTGATAAGTACAGAGCTCACCACAGAGAACTTATAGAAAAAGTAAAAGAAGAGCTTCCAAAATACGATTTATCTGATGTTGAGTGGTATATCAAATCTCCAGAAGATGCTATGAAATTTACATTAAAAAGATTTAGAGCTGGTTTAAATACTATTTCTGTAACCGGTAACGTTTTAAGAGACTACTTAACAGACCTATTCCCAATCATTGAGGTAGGTACATCAGCAAGGTCTTTATCAATCGTTCCATTGATTGCTGGCGGTGCTGTATTTGAAACAGGCGCTGGTGGTTCTGCTCCTAAGCACGTAGAACAATTCTTAAAAGAAGGACACTTGAGATGGGATAGCCTTGGAGAGTACCTTGCATTCGTAGAATCATTAAGATTAGCTTACAAACAATTAAAAACACTACATGGAAAGGATAATCCAAGAATATTAATTCTTGCAGAAGCCTTAGATAAAGCAATTCAAAAATATCTTGAAAATAATAAAACACCAGGAAGAAAAGTTGGTCAACTTGATACCAGAGGTTCTCATTTCTACCTTGCTATGTATTGGGCAGAAGCTTTAGCTGCTCAAGGCAAAGACCCAGAATTGGCTAAGAAATTTGAAAAAGTGTTTGCTGACTTAAAAGAAAATGAGCAAAAAATCCTTCAAGAAATAGCTGATTCTGAAGGTAAGCCACAAGACATAGGCGGATACTACCATCCAGACGATGCAAAAGCTGAAAAAGCAATGAGACCAAGTGAAACATTCAACAGAATAATAGATTCTATATAAAGCATTCAACACTCCCCCTCCCTTAATGGGAGGGACTTTAACTATCTAATTTTAGAGAATACTCTTCAATTTAAAGGCCATAACAGTCAAAAGTTGATTGACAGGTATCAGAGAGAGGACAATCTTATTTGTCAACCGACCAAGAATCTCCTGCTTTTATTAAATTTCTCATCCAAGATATCGATAGAGATAATCTAATATCAATTTATCAAACATAAGCTAATTTTTAAACTTTTCTCATTCCAGCATTTTGAGTTAGAAATTGAAGAAAAGTAAGCAGATGAGAAAACAGAAGTTCTCTTTTTTAGCTTAAGCATGAAATAGCTACCAAAGGAGCTTTCATTAACAATAGACAACCCTAAGAGTCTTGAAATTTTTTTAAATTTTTTGAAAATGTTATGACTTATACAACTGCCTGGGCCGCTAATTATTTATAAATAAACCTCTAATCCATCTTTTCTTTTAACTTGTATTACCGCTGGTCTTGGAATTGGGCAGTTGTCGTTTAGATACGGCCATTTTGTAGCATTTAAATCTCCTTCTCCCGGGTGTTGGATTGCACAGAAAAATATTTTATAATCATCTGAAAACTCAGGACCGCATATTTCACAGTTTGGCACGCCTGATAAAAACATCTTTAACTCTTTTGTAAATGGATTTAGTACATAAACACCATCATTAGATTTTAATCTATCTAATCCAGGATTACCGTCAGTTGCTATCCATACATTGCCAACTTTATCAATGGCTATGTTGTCCGGTGCTGATATTGGCGGTACATCAGACTTAGCAAGTTGTCCGTAGATAAAAAGCTTGTTATTGTAAGAGCTTGCTTTTGGGTCTCCACACATCAAAGCTATTCTCCAATTGAATTTTGTTGAAGTAGGATTATGATTTTCTTCGATGATTTCTATAATATGTCCCATAGTATTTTCCGGTCTTGGGTTTGCTGCGTTTGTTTCTGATGCTTTTCTTTTTTCATTGTAAGTCATAACAGCAAAAACAGATTTAGTAATATAGTTATACTCCACGTCTTCCGGTCTGTCCATTTTTGTAGCGTTTAATAAATCAGCAGCCTTTCTTGTGTAGATAAAACACAGGACAGGGTCTTCTTGGAATATGTTTGGTAGCTTTGGATTTGGCTTTATTATATACTTTCCATTTTCTAAGTAAGCTGATGCAATTTCTACCCATTGCCCTGTAAAGTCATCGTTAAACACAGCCACGTATAGCGTTCCTTCATCTAACAGGTTAAAATTTTTCTCTCTATCATTTGGGTCAAACTTGTTTTTAGTTACAAATTTGTAAAGATACTCATATCTTTCATCATCTCCCATGTAAACTGCTACTCTCCCATCTTTCCCGATAGCAGTATTTGCTGCCTCATGCTTAAACCTTCCAAGGGCTGTTCTTTTGATCGGTGGTCTGTTTGGGTTTAAAGGGTCAACCTCGACAACCCAGCCAAATCTATTTGCTTCGTTTGGTTCTTTTTCAACGTTAAATCTATCGTAGTACTTATAAAATCCGTAATAATCATGATATTTAATATCCGGAACACCGTATCTTTGATGGATTTCAACAACTTTATAATCTGTCATTTTTTCTGGCTCTATGTTTTCTAAATCTCCTCCAAAGTAAGAATGGAAGTTTTCCTCACAGGATAAAACCGTTCCCCATGGAGTTTTTCCCGCTGAGCAATTAGCAATAGTTCCATACACAAACTCGCCGTTTGGGTCGTAAGATGTTTGGAGAAGTTTATGTCCTTTCGCAGGTCCGGATATTAAAGCTTTTGTTTCTGCTGTTATCCTTCTGTTAAATTTATAGCCTTTTACATACTCAAAAAATCCATCTTTGTTCTTTTTAATCTCAACTATAGAAAGCCCATGAGCCTGAATCATAAAATCAACCTCTTCTTTCGTTGGCTGATTTCTTAGAAAATAATCCTTAAACATGATTTCTGGGTTAGTGTACTCATGATTTACAACCAAAAGAGTTTTATCTTTAAAGTTAAAAAATCCTACAAAATCATTATTGTATCCAAAACAGTACTTTTGCCTTTCAACATCATGGTTAGATGCTTTTTCAAAAACATTCTGATAGTTTATTCCATCGTTGTTATCTAAAGGGTCTCCCCATTTGATTAAAATTTTCCATTCATAACCCTCCGGAATCGTTATTTCATCTTTTGTATCAGGATAAATGGTTCTAAAAGATAAGTTTTTATAGTTTTTTACAGATGTTTGAATATTCTTAGAATATCCAATGTTAAACAGTCCAGAAAGTCCTAATATCCCGCCAATCTTAAATAAATCTCTTCTTGATATTGCTTTTTCTAAAATGTCTCCAAAGTAGTTTTCCATGATTTAAGACCTCTCAAAATTATTTCATAATTAGAGATTTTGCCAATTTATCTTCTAATTGATTATTTAATATATTTGCAACAATATTTATTGCCTCTAATGGGTTTGACATGGGTTTACAGTAAAAAAATCCTTGATGGTAATCTATACCTAAATCTGACAGTATTTTTGCCTCTTCAAAACTTTCAATACCTTCTGCTATCAAGTAAGTATCAAATTTATAGGCTAAAAAATTCATAACTTCTAACATTTTAAGCTTTTTTTCATTCTTGTCAGCATCTTTTATTAAAACACTTGCTAACTTTAAAAAGTTGAAATCTATATAAACCAATCTATCAAAGTTAGAATGCTCTGTTCCAAAGTCATCTATAGCTATATTAAGACCAAACCCTTTATAATTTTTTACAACGCTTAAAAGGTTTTCAGTAATATTTATTTT
>NZ_ABZS01000022.1 GCF_000173615.1 Sulfurihydrogenibium yellowstonense SS-5
TTATTTTTTCTCTTTCTTTAATTACATAAATCTTTTCTACAGCCTCTCGGTCTAAAGCATTAGCAAGAATTCCGTAGATAGTATCTGTTTTAGTAATCACTATTCCGCTGCGTTTTATTACATCAATAGCATCATCTAATTTTGTCGAAATGTTAATATTCATGTTCTTTGCTTGGGAAACCTCCTTTTAAGACTTCATCTTTAAACTGTGAAAGTGCTTGTTTTATTAGATTGCCGGCTTCTAAGTATCGTTTTACAAATTTTGGAGTTTTTGGAAAGATTCCTATCAAATCATGAAAAACTAAAACTTGTCCATCTGTAAACTTTCCGGCTCCTATTCCAATGGTTGGAATTTTCAAACTTTCTGTTATTTCCTTAGCAAGGTCTGCCGGTACAGCTTCTAAAACTATTGAAAAACATCCGGCTTCTTGAAGAATTTTAGCATCTTTTTTTATTTTTTCTCTACTATCTTGAGTTTTACCTTGAACTTTATAACCGCCAAGAATATTTACAAACTGTGGAGTAAGTCCAAGATGTCCCATTACAGGAATTCCAAGAGATGTTAGCTTCTCTACGGCTTTTGCTATCTGCTCTCCACCTTCAAGCTTGACTGCGTTTGCTCCTGTTTCTTTTAATATCCTTCCTGCGTTTTTAACAGTTTCTTCTATGGTTGTGTGGTAGGTCAAAAACGGCATATCAACGATGATAAACGTGTTTGGTGCTCCTTTTCTTACGGCTTTTGTATGATAAATCATCTCATCTAAGCTAACAGGTAAGGTGGAGTCATTCCCTTGAACTACCATAGACAAAGAGTCTCCAACAAGAATAGCATCTATTCCGGCTTCTTCGCATAATTTGGCAGACCAGTAGTCGTAAGTTGAGATAACTGTTATTTTCTTCTTTTCTTCCTTGGCTTTAAAAAACTCGTTTATCGATTTCATAAAAGCTCCGGTTTTTATAATTTTGTTTTAAACTCTTCCAAACTCTCAGATTTTACAGCTTCTAAAAGTAAAGCTTCTAATTTATTTAGATCGTTTATTTTCTTGATTTTACTGTTAATTGTTTTACTTAATTTTCCAAATTTTGCCTCTAACACTTTAATTATATCTTCTTGTTTTGCTTTAACGAGGCCTTCTTGTAGACCTTTCTGTAATCCTTCCTGCAATCCCTTTTGTAATCCTTCTTTAATTCCTTTCTGCATACCTTTTTGTAAACCTTCTTTTAAGCCTTTCTTTAAGCCTTTCTTTAAGCCCTTCTTTAAGCCCTTCTTTAAGCCCTTCTTTAAACCTTTCTCAATTCCCTTCTCAATAGCTTCCCTCTCAGCTTCTCTTAGTAAGTCTCCGATCAATGGTAAATCTTCTATTAAATCCCTTCTTATTCTTATGGTTATTGGCATTTTTATTTCCTCCCTATCTATCAATCTTTGAAATTCTTTTTTCAATTTAGGTCTCAGTCCAAGGATTAGCAATATCCCTCTAATCCAATCAGCTCTTTTTACATCGTCTAATGTGGACAATTTAATTTTTAATTTTTCTAAAAGTTTTTCTTTGTTTTTTAGATTACACAAAAAGCCTAAAACGATTGAGTCTATATCATCTTCTTTTATAATGTCCTGACATGGTATTTGTTTTATATCAATCAAATTGTATCTATAAATTAAATCTTTTTCCGATATTTCGGATTTCATCGTACATTTTTTCTCGCCTAAGTAAATGACAAATTGGATAATATTATTTGCTTTAAACTTCCTTGTTATCTCAAGTCTGTATTCAAGCATTCTATAGTGCATATATTTATGGTTTGTTGATTGTAGCTCTATATGAATTAAACTTCTATCTTCTGCTTCCAATAAAATATCTACTTTTCTTTCTTTTATAGACGGCAGAGAAATATCTAAGCTTCTTACGATCTTTTTACCTACCAATCTCTCAATAAGTTTTAAGATTGGCTCTTTTAATACATCTCTAACTGTTATATCAAATATCTGTCTTGACATTGACAATATTCCAAAAAATTTTTAAGATTTGCTATATTACCATTTTGCTATTGTGATAAAAATATTATTTTTGTCATCATGCGATCGGTAAAGTATCTCTGCCGTTTGCCTCTCACTTATTCACTGTATGGGCAATCATGGATTGCCTCTACTAACTTTCTGTCCTTTAAGGGAGATCCTTCGGACTAAAGTCCTCAGGATGACGTGAAATGATAAATTTATTCTACACATATATTATACAGCTTACAGTATTTAGAACATTTTTGCTTTGTCATTGCAAATTACATGCGTTTGTATCTATCCTTATTTCACTTTCATCTTTTGGTATTCCTACATTTTCTCTAAGCTGACCGTCTCCAAACACTATAAATTTAGGAATAGTTAGCTCTTTTAATGCCATTGGTCCTCTTGCATGAATTTTGTCAGTTGAAATTCCCATCTCTGCACCGAGCCCAAACTCATTTCCATCTGTAAATCTTGTTGATGCATTAATATAAACAGCTGCACTATCTACTTCTTGGATAAACTTCATTCCTTTTGTATAGTTTTCTGTAACTATTGCGTCTGAATGATGAGAACCATACTTTTCTATAAAGTCTATTGCCTCATCTAAGCTATCTACTACTTTTACAGCTATTATCAAGTCTAAAAACTCTTCATAATAATCTTCTTCTTTTGCCGGAACTATTTCTGTATCTTTTGCTTTTGGATGGTTTATCAGCAGATTGTAGCTGTATTCATCACATCTCATTTCAACGCCTGCTTTTCCGAAGTAGTAGGCAATCTCTGGTAGGAATTTATCTGCAATTTTTCTATGAACTACAAGATTTTCTATTGCATTACATACAGATGGTCTTTGCACTTTTGCATTATAAGCAATGTTTAAAGCCTTTTCCATGTCTGCTTCATCATCGATATAAAGATTGCAAACACCTTTATAATGCTTGATTACTGGAATTTTTGAATTTTCTGCCACTGCTCTGATTAAGCTTTCACCACCTCTAGGAATTGCCACATCTATTAATCCTTCAAGCTTCAATAGATGGTTTACAACTTCCCTATCTGTTGTATCTACAAACTGGACTGCTTCCTCCGGAAAGCAAGTCTCTCTGCAAGCTTGTTTGATTATATCAACCAATATTCTGTTTGAGTTGATTGTCTCACTTCCACCCTTTAAAATCACTGCGTTTGAAGATTTCATACACAGAGATGCAGCTTCTATTGTAACGTTTGCTCTTGCTTCGTATATAATCAAGATCACTCCAAGCGGCACTCTCATTTGACCAACTTTTAATCCGTTTGGTCTTGTCCACATGTTGATTATCTCACCTACAGGGTCTGGCAATGCTGCAACGTCTTTTAAAACCTGAACCATCTGATTAATTCTTTTATCATCTAAAGCAAGTCTATCAAGCAGAGCTTTTGAATATCCTTTCTTTTCAGCAAGCTCTAAATCTTTTTTATTCTCTTCTATGATTTGGCTTTTTCTTTCTAATAGCAATTCTGCTGTCCTTAGTAAAGCATCATTTTTTGTTTTTGTTGTTAATGATGATAATTTTCTTACCGTGTTTTTTGCTTTTTTTGCGATGCTTTCTGCATACTGTCTGCTGTCCATCCTTCTACTCCTTTTTAGATTTCTTTTAAGCTTTGTTTAATAGGTTTTGACTCTAAGTAAGACAGAATTCTTTCTATTATTGATTCTGATTTTTTAATGCTTCTTGATTTTCTTATTATACGGCTTGCCAAGAGTCCATATAATGCTCTTTTTACTAACAGTTCACTGTCTTCATACAGCTTTTTAACATGTTCTTCGTCATTTATATATAAGATATTTTCATCTTTTAGGATTCTATTAAAATGAATTTTAGCGATAATATCGCTTACTTTATTTTTTCCATCTACAAGAGCCAAAATTTCTCTTTCTTGACTGCTAAGGTCTGCTAATTCTGAAAGCTCTTGAGCCTTTTCTGTTTTTTCAAAAATCATTTCAGGGTCTGTAATTTTTCTGTTTACTTCTTCTAAGGTTAAATTTCTTGAAAGGAGAATGATAAGCTTTTCTGTATTGATTAACGGCTTTATGTCTTCAGAATATTTTATAAATCCTGATGTTATAGAAAACCTGCCTTCTTTGATTTTTAAGATTATGGGCAGTAAGGTTGCGAAATTTTTAAAAATATCTTGCTTTGAGATTTTATCTCTTTTTAAAACAGATTCAAAATCTAAATCCATGTAAAGAAAAAAACTTCGTTTAACCTTTCTTACATAGACAGGATCGCCACCTTTAAAGTATATTCCATATACGTTGTTGTTATTCTCGATGGCTAAAATACAGTTTTTCTTTCCTTCTTTGATGATTTGAAATATATCTATTAGACTAAATGTTTTTAAATTACCGCTGTTAATCATATTATAGCTCCAATATATCGGATATAATAAATTATATCAAAAGTGGTATAATTATTTAATTGTAATTTAGAGAGGTGAAGCTAAAATGTCTTTTCACTTTACAGAAGAGCAAATCAAGAGATACAGCAGGCACATAATACTTCCGGAAGTTGGTGGTGTAGGTCAAAAGAGGCTTTTAGATGCTAAGGTGCTTGTTATCGGTGCTGGCGGACTTGGTTCTCCATCTATATACTATTTAGCAGCTGCAGGGGTTGGAACGATTGGAATAGTTGATTTTGATGTTGTAGATTTTTCTAACCTACAAAGACAGATATTACATAACACTTCAAGAGTCGGTATTCCTAAGGTAGAATCTGCAAAGATGACAATAGAGGCACTAAACCCTGACGTAAAAGTAATTCCTTACAATCAAAAGATTGATAAATCAAATGTTTTAGATATTATAAAAGATTATGATATTGTTTTAGATGGCTCAGACAACTTTCCAACAAGATTTTTGGTTAATGATGCATGTTATATGCTTGGAAAACCTTTGGTATCTGCTGCAATACTTAGATTTGAAGGTCAGCTTACAACCTTTGACTACAGAAATAGAGAAACTTCACCATGTTATAGATGTCTGTTTCCTGAGCCACCACCACCGGGTTTAGTCCCAAGCTGTCAAGAGGCTGGCTTGCTTGGTGTAGTAGGTGGAATCATGGGAACTCTTCAAGCAAATGAAGCATTAAAGCTTATTCTTGGAATTGGTGAGCCTTTAGTTGGTAAGCTATTAGTATTTGATGCTTTAACGACAGAGTTTAGAACTGTAAAATTAAGAAAGGATAAAAAGTGTAATCTATGCGGAGAAAATCCAACGATAAAAGAGCTTATAGAGTACGACCAAGCTTGTGAAGTTCATTTTTAGAGGTGAGGTATGCAGATAGATAAAGAACTTGACTTAAAAGGCGAGGTTTGCCCGTTTACCTTCGTAAAAAGTAAACTTATCATCGAACAAATGGACACAGGTCAAGTTTTAAGAGTTATTTTAGATTACAAACCATCAGTTGAAAATGTGCCAAAAAGCATGGAAATGGAAGGTCAAGAAGTTTTAGCTGTAAATCAAATCGGTGAAAACCTCTGGGAAGTATTGGTGAGAAAGGTAAAATGAAATTACTTTTAATAATGGCAAGCAATCCTTATTCAGCAGATTTTAATACCTTAGTAAAATTTGCAAGAGCTGGATTAAAAAGAAACGATAAAGTGAGTATATTTTTTATGGCAAACGGAACCTACTGTTTACTTCACGATGATGTTAAAAAGTTGGCAGAAGAGGGAGCAAAGATATACTACTGCGCCCATAATGCAAACCAAAGAAAGATTGAGCCACAACCCTGGGCTGAAAGTAGCAGTATGTATGGACTTTCTAAGCTCATTTCCGAAAATGAAAAAGTCATAAGCTTATCTTAGGATGTAAAAATGGCAAAGAAAAAAGCTGTAAGCTTGATAAAATCAAATCCTTTTAGTTGGAAAGCTTTTGAAGCGTTAAGGCAAGCTGTCGGAATGGCTATGGACCATAAAGTTTACGTAATCTTCATAAAAGATGGCGTGTTTGCTCTAACAGATTGGAAGCCGGAAATGATCGGCGTTCCCTCTTCTGATAAATCCATAGAAGCCCTTGGTATGCTAAATGCAACCATCATAGCTGAAAAAGAGTCTTTAAGCGAAAGAGGAATTATAAAGCTAAAAGAATTTCCTGTAGAAATACAGATAAAAACAAAAGATGAGATTTGTCAAATCCTTAAATCTGCAGAGGTAGTGCTAACATGGTAGATACAGTATTCTTAATAAAAAAACCTGCAGACTTTCCAATCTTAGATATTATCGGAGACAATGATGTTTTAATCTTGATCCAAGATGGCATTCTTAGACAGCCTTCCACTGATAATTGGTATGCTTGCAAAGAAGACGTGATAGCAAGAGGAATTAAAATTCAAGAAAGTAAACTTCTTGATTATGAAGAAATATTAAATCTCATAGAAAAATCAAACAAGGTGGTTGTTTGGTAAAACTTGCCATCTCTCTTGGCGACCCATCAGGAATAAATTCGGAAATTCTTTTTAAAGCTTTAGATAAACTTCCAAAAAGAAACATTTCATATGTCATCTACGGCTCAAAAAAAGCTTTAGAAAAGGCGAAAAAACTAACAGGCGTAGATTTAAACATAAAAGAGATAACATCTATAAACGACGTTTCAAAACCCGGAATATATCTTATAAATCTTTATGATTTAGATGTTGAGTTTGGAAGTCCTTCTAAAGAAACCGGAAAAGCTTCCGTTATTTATCTTGAAAATGCAGTTAAAGATGTTTTAGAAAAGAAAGCAGATGCTTTGATCACACTTCCTATTTCCAAGCAGTGGATTATGGAAAGCGGCTTTCAGTATGCAGGACATACTGATTATTTAGCAGAAGTAAGCGGTGCTAAAGAGTATGCAATGGTCTTAATGTGTAAAAAGTTAAAGGTAGTTCTCATTACAACCCATATTCCACTGAAAGATGTTCCAAGTCAGATTTCTAAAGAAAAGATAATTTCAAAAGTAAGACTTATAAACAGAGAGTTTAAAGAAAAGTTTGGCATTTCTAAACCAAAAATTGCAATTCTTGGACTAAATCCTCATGCATCTGATAATGGGAATATAGGCAATGAAGAGCTAAATATAATTCTTCCGGCTGTAAAAACATTAAGAGAAGATGGTATTGAGATTACAAACCCGTTATCTCCGGATACTGCATTTAATAGATATAAAGATTTTGATATTTATGTTGCAATGTATCACGACCAAGGATTGATTCCTTTGAAACTTCTTTGTTTTAGAAAAGCCGTAAATATAACTCTTGGACTTCCTTTTATAAGAACATCTCCTGACCATGGAACAGGTTATGATATTGCAGGCAAAAACATAGCAGACCCATCATCTACAATAGAAGCTATAAAGCTGGCTATTTCGTTGAATAAAGTGAAAAGTAATAGATAGGAAATTTTACAGTGTTAAATAAAAAAAATTCTTCAATCATTTAATCAGTCAAGCATTTTCAAGGACTGCTTGCAAAAATCAGCTTGTCATTGTGAGCGTAAGCGAAGAATCTATTTTTTCTTTTTAAATCAAAAGAGGACATCTTTCGGACTAAAGTCCTCATGGATGACACAGAAAGGTAAGCTTAGAAAAATTTTGAAACAGTCTTAAAGCTGTCGTGATTTTAAGTTTAAGATAATATCTTAATCCACCACACGGTTCAGATGGAACTTTAACGTGAGAAGTGAGAAGTGAAACGTGAAACGTAGAAAGAATTAAATTATTATCGCTCTTTTAAAACGTCTCACGTCTCACGTTTCACCTCTTGCATAACCCACACGGTTCAGATGTAACGAATATCTAAAAAACATCTACCTTTCGGACACTATAGCTTTCTAACCCACACGGTTCAGATGGAACAAGATTAATGTTACATCAAAAGAGATGACGAACTGTCTTTCTAACCCACACGGTTCAGATGTAACAAATTTACGTTCGATGTTATTTATGAATACATGTCACTTTCTAACCCACACGGTTCAGATGTAACCTGGAACTTGGAACGTTTTTATTCCAGAAAACAGCGACTTTCTAACCCACACGGTTCAGATGTAACAAGGATGCAAACGTTGAGGTTTTCAAAGAATTATTAACTTTCTAACCCACACGGTTCAGATAGAACGTGTGGGGGAACTCCCCCACCATCAGCATTAAAAAGTCTTTCTAACCCACACGGTTCAGATGGAACCAGAGTCTTCACCTTCAATTTGAACATCCTTATTTCGACTTTCTAACCCACACGGTTCAGATGTAACCTTTCAGCTTGCTTTATATCAATGTTTCTTAAAGTTCTTTCTAACCCACACGGTTCAGATGTAACTAGTTTTTAGCAGTGGTGATGAATATGAAAAATACACTTTCTAACCCACACGGTTCAGATGTAACGAAGGACACAGTTTGTTTATCCTCTGCGGATATGCCTTTCTAACCCACACGGTTCAGATGTAACAAGTATCCTGATGTTATAGGTATATCTCTAAGATTTCTTTCTAACCCACACGGTTCAGATGTAACTCGCATTCCACACACTAAATAAACTAGCCCAAGAAGCTTTCTAACCCACACGGTTAAGATGTAACGTACTTGAGTTTAGAGCTGTATTTAAATTTAAATTTCTTTCTAACCCACACGGTTCAGATGTAACTATCTTCTCTTCCCCTATCTCCACATATCCGTCATCCTTTCTAACCCACACGGTTCAGATGTAACGACGCAGTGACCATAAATGCTGTAGTGAAAAATGTATCTTTCTAACCCACACGGTTCAGATGTAACACTGAAGCTCTCTTTACTGTTTGTTGTTATGTATAACTTTCTAACCCACACGGTTCAGATGTAACCAGGTAATTTCCAAGTCATCATCTATGGTGTGGTGGAACTTTCTAACCCACACGGTTCAGATGTAACGCAGTGAAACGCTTTAATGCAGTATATATTGCAATAGACTTTATAACCCACACGGTTCAGATGTAACCTGGAACTTGGAACGTTTTTATTCCAGAAAACAGCGACTTTCTAACCCACACGGTTCAGATGTAACAAGGATGCAAACGTTGAGGTTTTCAAAGAATTATTAACTTTCTAACCCACACGGTTCAGATAGAACGTGTGGGGGAACTCCCCCACCATCAGCATTAAAAAGTCTTTCTAACCCACACGGTTCAGATGTAACACTTATCCTTAACTTGCATATGTTTTTTTGCTATCATCTTTCTAACCCACACGGTTCAGATGTAACGTAGCAGAAGAAGTAGTATTTAAACTAAATTTCATAGTCTTTCTAACCCACACGGTTCAGATGTAACTGCTAATGCTAAAGTATCACAATCTCAAGCACAACACTTTCTAACCCACACGGTTCAGATGGAACTTAAAAAGGCTCATAGATAGGTCGGCTGATTTTTCAGCCTTTCTAACCCACACGGTTCAGATGTAACAAATGAATACAGAGTATTAAAGCCAGAAGAGATAACTCTTTCTAACCCACACGGTTCAGATGTAACGGAGTTGATAAAAGAGGTTAGGATCACTATTCCTGACTTTCTAACCCACACGGTTCAGATGTAACTATACTTCATATGAGATACCTGCCGACATCCAAGAACTTTCTAACCCACACGGTTCAGATGTAACAGATATATTCTTGCGAAAGAGATGACTGAGAGTTATATACTTTCTAACCCACACGGTTCAGATGTAACTTAATTTTTCCTTTGTGAACTACCCCGCCTTGTAGACTTTCTAACCCACACGGTTCAGATGTAACGATTTAACACAGGCTAAGATAGATGAAAAGATTTCAACTTTCTAACCCACACGGTTCAGATGTAACTCGTTAACTTTTAACTCAAAAATAAATTCGCAAAAATCCTATTCAATTACCAATGTGTAAAACATTATACCAAATTTTTAAAAAATCCGCAAGTTGAAGTTTTTTGCAGCAAACCTCGATATACAGAAAATATATTATTATATTTTATCCTTTAACTTCCTATCACAAACCAACTTCCAAAAACCACAAACTCAGAAGCCCGCTGCAAATATCACTCTTTAACTTGCCGATCTCAAAAAAATTTAAAATAAAAAACTTCAAATTTTCAAAAATTTAAAAACTAAAAAATCTAAAATCAAAAAGTTTAATTCACCAAGTACTTACATTCACTCTTCAAAAAATCCCTTTCAAACCATCATTACACAATCTTAAATCAAACATCAAAAAATAAAACTACATTACCAATACCTTAGCTTCACTGACTATTAAGTCATCTCATTAAGCTATCACACAATCAAACAAAAATCACTAAGATATTGATAAACCAATCTCCAACGTCTCACTTCTCACGTCTCACGTTTCACGTAAATTAAGCTTGTGTGGGCTAACCTATTCAATTGACAAGGTACAGTTAAAAAATTAAAAAGCTAATATAAATATACAAAAAAATTTTCTACCTGTCAAGCAGAAAATGATTAGACGGCATTGGGATAACATTCAAAATAAAAATCTTTATCTAAAACCTTAAAATCTTCAACCCTGAGCTTTAAGCTGTCCTGAATTTTTTCAATTCCAATGCATCCAAGCCAAGAGATACCATCATTACCTATCAATAAAGGCGCTGTAAAGATAGAGATTTTATCAAACTTTCTTTCTTTTATTAAGTCTGTTATTACTCCTCTACCACCTTCAACTAAAAGATGAACTATTTCTCTTTCGTACAGTGTATTTAGAATATCATCAATCTTAAACTTCTCATTTTCATCTAAATCTAAAAACACAATTTCAACATTTTCTTTTTCTGATAATCTTTTAAGATTTTCTTGATTGGCTAATTTGGAAGTTATCACGATGGTTTTAGCTTCATTGTTATAGATGTTATAAGTTGGTGGAACTTTTAATTTCTTGTCTATCAAAACTCTTGCTGGCTGTTTTTCTGTTTCTACGTGTCTAACTGTTAAGGCTGGATTATCTTTTAAAGCTGTATTTGTGCCAACGAGAATGGCTGATGCTTCTTTTCTTAGCTGATGGGCAAATTGCCTTGATTTTTCAGATGTTATCCATTTGGAATCACCTATTTTTGTGGCTATTTTTCCATCAAAGCTTTGAGCTACTTTTAGATGGACAAATGGTCTTTTTTCTTTTATGTATGTAAAAAAATCTTCATTTATCTTCTCACATTCTTTTTCTAAAACACCTGTAATTACTTTAATACCATGAGATTTTAGTATATTTACTCCTTGACCTTTTACTATCGGGTTTTGGTCTAATGCTCCGATTACAACCTCTGAGATACCCTCTTCAATGATTGCGCTTGTGCAGGGCGGTGTCCTTCCATAATGACAGCATGGTTCAAGGGTTACAAACATAGTAGAACCTTTTAAATCATGTCCTTTTTCTTTTGCGTCTTTTATTGCTTCTCTTTCTGCATGGGGCATGCCTGCTTTAGTATGATAACCTTTACCTATTATTTTTCCATCTTTTACAATAACAGCTCCAACGGTTGGGTTAGGATGGGTTAATCCTTTTCTAATTTTTGCCAAATCTAAAGCAATTTTCATATAGCTTTCTAAATCTTTGATGTTGGTCATGTTTTAAAAGCCTCTTTTAAACTAAATTTTATTGTTAACAATTTTGCTTAGGAGTTTTGGAATGTTAAAAATAGTATATATAATTTTGTTAGTTTTTAGTGTTTCTTACGCACAAAACAAATTTCCTTTAATCTCTCCGCAAGATGCCTACAAACTACTAAATGATAAAAACGCAATATTTATAGACACAGAAGATAATCAAACCTACATGAATGAACATATTCCTGGTTCAGTCAATATTGATGTTTTGGCAGTTCAAGATGTAGCAATAAAAAATAATGAAAAGCAAAAGTGTAAATACTTACCACTTTGTCCAAAAACTGCTGAAAAGCTGTTTTCTGAAAATGGGATTAGCAACAATGATAAAGTTATAATCTACTATTCAAAGAATCTTCCGAATAAAGCATCTTACATTTGGTTTTTGCTTTACAGCATGGGTCATGATGAAAACAAACTTTTAATTCTTGATGGTGGTCTTGAGAACTGGAAAAAAGAGAATTTGCCTATTTCAAATCAAGATGATGCTATCAAGAAAAAAGCTAAATACACTGTAAAGCCAAGGTATGAAGTTGTAGCTTCAAAAGAAGAAGTTTTGCAACATGTAAAAAACTATACAAACGGAGTTGATGATAACACAATCTTGGTAGATACAAGAACATTTTTAGAATTTACAGGAAGGCAGGAAATGAATGAGATTAAAAGGTCTGGTCATATACCTGGGGCTAAGTTTGTCTATTGGAGGTGGTTTGAGGGTAAAGGCTCAACCTACAAGCCTATAGAAATTCTTGAAAAAGATATAAAGAAAATAAATTTAGATTTAAATAAAAAAATCATTCTTTACTGCACCATTGGAAATAGGTCTTCATTTGTCTTTATTCCACTTAAATACTTAGGAGCTAAAAATCTAAAAATCTATACAGGAAGCTGGTATGAATGGGGTAATGATGAAAGCTTACCATTGGAGACAGAAAAATATAGAAGATGATCGAATCGTTTATCGTATAATACGTTAGCTTAGAAAAAAGGTATAAGAAAAAGATTCTTTGCTGGCTGCAAGATTGCAATGCTTTACTTCCAAATTTTGTAAAATGGCAACTCATGAATTGTCTCAACTCTTTCAATTTCTCTATCATCCGAGGACGTAAGTCCGAAGGATCACTTTTTTTTAAATTCTAATTTATTTTTTGCATTCTTAA
>NZ_ABZS01000021.1 GCF_000173615.1 Sulfurihydrogenibium yellowstonense SS-5
AGAAAGAAGAGAAGAAAAAAGAAGTAGAAGAGCAGTCAAAAGAAGAAGAGATTAAAATCGTTCAAATCCCTGAAGTAATAACAGTTAGAGAGTTGGCAGATTTATTAGATATTCCCGTAAATCAAATATTAATGGATTTATTAAAAAGAAAAATACTTGCAACAGTAAATCAAACAATAGACCCTAAAATAGCCATAGAAATAGCAGAAGAACACGGATTTTTAGCTGAGTTAAAAGAAGAAGGTGTAGAGGAAGAAAAAGAAGCAGAAGAAGAAATCCTTTCTGAAGAAGCAGCAGAAGAAGGAAATCTTGTTCCAAGACCGCCTGTCGTGGTAGTAATGGGACACGTAGACCACGGAAAAACTACGTTGCTTGACACTATTAGAAAAACAGACGTTGCAGCAAAAGAGCATGGTGGTATTACTCAGCATATAGGTGCTTATAAAATAAAACTTCCTAACGGAAAAGAAATAACATTCTTGGATACACCAGGACACGAGGCATTTACAACTTTAAGAGCAAGAGGGTCAAAAGTTGCAGATATAGCTATCTTAGTAGTTGCTGCAGATGACGGAGTAAAACCTCAAACTGTAGAAGCTATTAACCACGCAAAAAGTGCAAAAGTTCCTATCGTTGTAGCTGTTAACAAGATAGATAAGCCCGGTGCAGACCCTATGAGAGTAAGACAGGAGCTTACCCAGTATGGACTTATCCCAGAAGAATGGGGCGGAGATACGATCTTTGTAGATGTATCTGCAAAAACCGGAAAGAATGTAGAAGAGCTTTTAGAGATGGTTTTACTCGTTGCTGAAATGTTGGAACTCAAAGCAAACCCTAATAGGCCAGCGGTAGGAACAGTTATTGAATCTAAATTAGACCCTAAGAAAGGACCTGTAGCTACTGTCTTGGTTGAAAATGGTACTTTAAAAGTTGGAGATTACTTTGTAGCCGGGTATACTTGGGGTAAGGTTAAGGCGCTATTAAACGAGAGAGGAGAAAGACTTAAAGAAGCCGGACCTGGAACTCCCGTAGAGGTGCTTGGATTTGAAGAAGTTCCTCAAGCAGGAGATAAATTTATTGTAAAAGCATCAGAAAGAGAGGCTAAACAGTTAGCTGAAATTAGAAAGTTAAGAAGAGAAGAAGAGCTTCTTGCTAAAAAAACAAGAATACATTTAGAAAATCTTAGCGAAGTTAAAGAAGTTAATATTATTATTAAAGCTGACACGCAAGGTTCTTTAGAAGCTCTTAGAAAATCTATAGAAGAGCTCTCAAATAAATTTAGTGAAGTAAGTATCAATATAATACACGGTGCTGTTGGTGGAATTACGGAAAGTGACGTTATGCTTGCGGCAGCATCTAACGCAATAATTATAGGATTTAACGTTAGACCGGATGCAGGAGCAAGAAAAGCTGCAGAAGAAGAGAACGTAGATATAAGAGTTTATAATATTATCTATCAAGCATTGGAAGATTTAGAAAAAGCAATGAAAGGTATGCTTGCTCCTACGTACAGAGAAGTATTGCTCGGAACTGCAGAAGTGAGAGCAACGTTTAAGGCTAAATCTATTGGTACGATAGCAGGATGTTATGTTACAGATGGCGTAATTAAAAGAAATGCAAAAGCCAGATTGGTAAGGAATGGCGTTGTAATATACGATGGAGAGATAAACTCTTTAAAAAGATTTAAAGACGATGTTAAAGAAGTTCAGAAAGGCTTTGAATGTGGACTTACTTTGAAGAATTTTAATGATATAAAAGTTGGAGATATAATAGAAGCTTATGAAGTTGTTGAAGAAAGACCTCAATAAAGAAACTTTTAAAGTTGTTGAAATATTTCGTTCTGTTGAAGGTGAGGGAAGATGGGTAGGTCTTCCTGTTGTCTTTATAAGATTGGAAGGCTGTAATCTAAGATGCAGCTGGTGTGATACTCCTTACTCTTATACAGGAGAAAACTTTAAACTACTTAGTATAACTGATATTTTAGACGAGATAAAAAAATACAATCTAAAAAGAGTTTGTATCACAGGCGGCGAGCCATTCTTTACAGAAAATCTTGATGTTTTAGTTGAAAATCTTATAGAAAACAGTTATCAAGTATTTATAGAAACAAATGGTACCCTATGGAATCAAAACTTTGAAAACTTAGATAAGTCTAAGATCTATATCACATGTTCTCCAAAACCACCTTTCTATTTTATAAACAAAAATCTTTTACCCTATGTATCTGAGTTTAAATTTGTCGTTGATGAAACTCTAAGCATTAAACATATTATAAGATCAGACCTTATAGAGTATATTAAAAACGATACTATCGTACTTCAACCGGAAAGTAATAAGCCAGAAATGGTTAAAAAAGCGTTAGAATTACAAGATGAGCTTTTAAAGTTTGGTATTGAAAGTAGAATTATACCCCAGTGTCATAAAGTTTTAGGTTTACCTTAATCTGCAAAAGTATTAAGTATCTTTGCAATTTCCCTTTGCCTTTCGAAAATGTATTTTGCTACTTCGTCTTCAACCTTAGTTGTTGCATTTAAAATTTTTGCACCATATCTATAAGTGTTATCAGGTCTTTCTATTTTGTAAAGAGCTTTAAAAACAATCGGCAAGGATTTACCATTAATATTAAGTTTTCCTGAGTATGGTTTATTTAATTCTAAATAGACAGTTTTTGGCAACTTGAAACCAAACCCTTTCTCAGAAATGTCCCTTAGCGACACGCATACATTGACGTTATCATATATTTCTAATAGAATTGGATTTTTTGAGGAACATTTTACTCTTACATGTTCCCTTTTTACTTTTGGTTCTATAGCAAGAGAAGGAAAGGTTGTAACTAAAGTTTCCTTATTCCAAAATAAAGGTCTTAAAAGTAGAACTTCATTGTTAAACTTTAAATAAATTTCTTTTTCCTGATTTATCATTGCTTCTATTTTTGGATTTATTTCAAACTCAATCTGCTTTCTTCCAAAATCTATATCTAAAATAGGCAAAACAACTTTTATTGGTGATTCTTCATAAAAAATATACGCTTCTAATTTTTTATCTTTTTTGAGCTTATTTATAAACTCATCAAGTATCCCCTCTGACATAGCAACCTCATGCTTGTGTTATACTAATATTTTATCACACTAAAAAGGAGTATCAACATTGAATGAGATCCTAAGCTCTCTTGAAATTTCATTTATAAAAGGTATTGGGAATATAACTTTTAAAAATTTAATACTTAAATTTAAAACTTCAGAAAATATTCTTAACACAGATTTTAATCAGTTAAAAGAAAACTTCGGTGAAAATATAGCAAATTTAATCGTAAATAGAGATAAATCTTTAAGAGAAAGAGCTTTAAAAGAGTATGAGAAGGCTTTAAAATACAACGTCCGGATAATTCCTTTTTCTTCTGAAAACTATCCTAAGCTGCTAAAAGAAATTCCAGACCCGCCGATGGTTTTGTATGTTAAAGGTAATTTAAATAATTTAGATAACTCTCTTTCTGTTGTTGGAACGAGAAAGTATTCTAATTATGGTCTTTATGTAGTAAATTCTATCGTTAAAGAATTGGCAAAGAATGGTGTAACTATAGTTTCTGGACTTGCCTCTGGAATTGATACCTTGGCACACAGAATAACTCTAAAAGAAAATGGTTATACTATTGCGGTTTTAGGCAATGGTATTGATATAGTGTATCCTTACGAAAATAAAAAGCTTTATGAAGAAATCTCAGAGAAAGGTTGTATTATTTCTGAATTTCCGTTTGGAACAAAACCTTCACAGTACACATTTCCAAATAGAAATAGAATTATAGCCGGGTTGACGTATGGAACGTTTGTAATTGAAGCACCGGAAAAATCAGGAAGTTTAATAACAGCCAATTATGCCAATGATTACGGTAGGTTAGTTTTTACAGTTCCGGCAAACATAAATCTATCTTCTGCAACAGGTAATAACCTTCTTATAAAAGATGGAGCTATTCCAATAACAAGCTTTGAAGATTTCAAAGACCATTTACCATTTTTAAATTTTAAAAAGGAAAATTTTGAAGAAGTTTTAGATTTAACAGAGGAAGAAAAATTTATACTTCAAGTCATCGGGTCTGATAAGGTTTATATTGATAAAATCATAGAATCGGTAGATGGAAAATTTGATGTTTTTACAGTTTTAAATGAAATGGTAATTAAAGGTGTTCTTTCTGAGGAGTTTGGATTTTATTATCGTAGTTAGTAATAAAATTTCTAATTTAAATCATTTAAAAATCTACACTATTTTTATATAATCTGAGAGAGAAAATTTATAACAGGAGGTTATAGTATGTCAGAATTTAGACATGTTTTTGTGTGTATGCAAAGAAAGCCACCAGGAATGCCATCTTGTGGTGATAAGGGCTCTGACCAAATTTTTATGAAATTCCAAGAAGCATTAATGACAAAAGGACTTTTTAACAAAATGGCAGTAACTGCAACAGGTTGTTTAGGTCCATGTATGTTTGGTCCAAATGTAGTTGTATATCCTGATGCTATCTGGTATGGAAATGTTACTCCGGCTGACGTAGAGGAGATAGTTCAAAAACATATAATTGAAGGACAACCGGTAGAAAGACTTATAGTATCAAAAGGAAAACCACCGGGAATGTTTTAAATAAAATACATTATCACTTTTTTCTGTCCTGAGGACTTAAGTCCGAAGGAGATCCTTTTTAAAAGTAAGCAGAGGCAATTCATGAATTGCCCATACAGTGAATAAGTGAGAAATAAAAGGAAATAGATTCTTCGCTGTAGCTTTAGAATAATCAATTATTACTTTGTCTATCATCCTGAGGACTTTAGTCCGAAGGATCTCCTCTTTTGATTTTTTGAAAAGAAAAGCAGGGGATTCTTCGCTGACGCTCAGAATGACGAAATAGGAGTATAAAAGGACGGAGATTCTTCACCGGTTGCAGAATGACGCAGTTTAAGAGTTTTTGTCAGTAAGCAACAAACTAAGAGTTTTATAATTTATTTTAATTTTCCCAAAACGACATGACTTACATACCTTTAAAAAATATAAATATATAAATCTCCTCTATTTCCAGATTTGTCTATGTAGCCTTCCTTTGGAATTTTTAAAGTTAAAGGTAATTTTTCTTCCTTTGGAATTTTTAACTCTAAAATCTCATCTGTTATTGTTTTAATTCTCAGAATTTCATACTCTTCCAATGGCTTTTGTAATTTTAATTTTAGATACAAATCATTGCCTAATTTTTTAAAAACATTTTCAACCAGTTTAAATCTTATTATCAGGTCTCCGCTTTTTCCACCGTTTGTACCATCATGACCTAAATTTCTAATTCTTAACCTCTCTCCATCATCAATACCTTTTGGAATGTTAATTTTAAGAGATTCTAATCCTTTATAATAGCCTTGTCCTTTACATTTTTCACATGGATTTAGAATTTCATATCCTTTACCAAAACAATTAAAACAGACAATTTTTCCTATTTTTGTCTGGATTTTGCCAATTCCATCGCATTTTTTACACTTTACAATCTTACTTGATTGCGAGAGACCCGAACCTTCACAATTTTCACATGTTTTATATCTTTTGTAAGTGATTACTTTTTCACTACCCAAAATAGCATCTTTTAGGCTAACTTTTAGAGTAATATGAATGTTTGAACCATTTTTTGGCTTATCAGTAAATCCTAAAAATTCAAGAAGTTTTTCCTCAAACACATTTAAAAGATTTGATTTTCCAAGAATGTTATTATAAGAACTTCTTTTTTCTGGGTCTATGAGAGTTTTATATGCTTGGTTGATAAGCTTGAAAATTTCTTCCGAATCTTTGTTTAAATCAGGATGAAACTTCTTGGCTTGCTTTCTGAAGGCTTTTTTTATCTCTTCTTCGGTAGCATCTATTTTTAAGCCAAGAAGTTTATAAAAATTCATTATGTTATTTCTTCTTCCTCAGATATAGCAACTACTACTTTTGCCGGTCTTATAACTTTACCTTTATATTTATATCCTGCTTGAAGGACTTTGACTATTTGATTATTTCTATACTCTTTTGTTTTTATAGTTTCTAAAGCTTCATGTTCCATTGGATTAAATTTCCCTACTGCCTCTATCTTTTCAATTCCATAGCTTTGAAGAAGGTTTATAATTTGATAATGCGTCATCTGTATTCCTTGCATGATTGCGTTCATATCGTTAGATATTTTAAAGCTTTCTAACGCTTTTTCAAAATTATCCACCACATCTAAAAAAGATTTTGCAAACTTTTCTATAGATTCTTCTTTTATTTGCTCTCTTTCTTTTATTGCTCTAATTTTGTAATCTTCAAAATCTTTTTGAATTGATTGATATAAAGCGCTTAAACGTTTTGCAGCTTCTTCTGTTTTTTGTAATTTTTGTTTTAACGTTTCTACTTCTTCTTGCAGCTTCTTTATAAGCTCATCTTTCTCTTGCTCTGTTAAAGACTTTTCTTCTCTAATTTCTTCTTGTTTTTGTTCTTGATTTTCAATATTTTCTTGATTATTCTTTTCTTCCAACTTTTTACCTCCTGATTTTCGTTTTACAAACATTACGGAATAATTTTGAATTTTATTTTCTTCTAACTTTATATAATTTATGTCTGATAAAGTTTTTTACAAGAAAATATCTTCGCCAAATGTTGTCAAATCTATGAATTCGTCTGCAACTTCTATTAACTCTTTAGCTGTTGTTTGTTTAAATGCTGCAATTTCTACTTTGACACCTTTTGTTTGTAAGTATTTTACAAGGTCTTTAAAATCTCCATCTCCCGTCGTAAGTATGGCTACATCTATCTTTTCAGATAAAGCTATAGCATCTATTGCTATCCCCATGTCCCAATCTGCTTTAATCGTTGTCCAAAGATTACCCTCTTCATCCAATCTTTTAAATATTTTTGGCTCCTTTTCTCTAACTTGATAACCTATATGTTTAAGTGTGTTTATAAATCCTTTTTGGTCAACACCTTGTAGCTTCACTATATAAGCAAAGGCTCTAACTAAAATCCTGTCTCCAAGAGTTTTATAAAGGATGCTTTCAAAATTTACTTTTCTATTAAATGTATCCCTTGCTGAATAATATAGGTTCTGTATGTCTACAAATATAGCAACTCTTTGATTGTTATATATCTTTTTGTTCAAGAATAACTCCTTTTTAGCATTATTTTTTTCTTAATTCTACCATATTAAGGACAAAGTTTGTATAAATTCAAATTAAAATTCAAATTCAAATTTTTCCCTGATTAAATCCGTCAGTTAAGCTAAGTTTTTAACTTTAAATTAAATTAAGACTTTACAAATTTTTTTATGTTATAATATTGACTAAATTTTTTTAAGAGGAGGTAGTTAAGAATGAAAAAATTAGTACTCGGATCAGTAGCAGCTGTATTATCAGCATCTTTACTTTTCAGCTGCCAAAAGAAAGAAGAACAACAACCAGCTGAACAACAAGCTGCTCCAGCTGAACAACAAGCAGCACCTGCACCAGCTGAACAACAAGCTGCTCCAGCTGAACAACAAGCTGCACCTGCACCAGCTGAACAACAAGCTGCTCCAGCAGGCGAACAAAAACCAGCTGAACAAAAGTAATTTCACACTATATGAAGGGAGGCTTGTCCTCCCTTTCATTAATTAAAATTTACTATTTTAAAAATTCTTCTATTTAATTATCTTTTAAGGACTTCTATATAATCTAAATAATCTAAAAAACCATCATGTATCATGTGGAAAATTCAATAAAAGTATGAGATTTTTCTCCAGCTACAAAATGGCGATACTTTACTTCTAAACTCTCATCCTCTTCTGTAATGACAATTCATGAATTGTTTCTACTTATTTTCTTTGCCATCCCTAAGGATGTAAGTCTGAAAGATCTTCTTTTTGAATTCTGTGAAAATTCCTAATTTCTTACTTATGGCATTTCTATACATTCTAAAGAATTGTAATTAAATTTTCAAAGAAATGATTTTAATTTTTCCTTTAATGCTAACATCCTTTCACGGACCCATCACTCCCATCCTTTAAAATCCTGTTATGTTAGAATATTCCCAATTGTTTATTTTTAAGGAATATAAACTAAATTTATACATACCTACAACATAAGGAGGGAAGATTTAATGAAAGGCTATTGGATGCCAGTATTACATTCCCACTTGCCATTTGTAAAACACCCAGAATATGAATACTTTCTTGAAGAGCATTGGCTTTTTGAAGCTATAACAGAAACATACATACCGCTTTTGATGAGATTTAAGAAGCTTGAAGAAGAAGGCGTAGATTTTAGAATAACAACCTCTATCACTCCACCTTTAGCATATATGCTATCAGACCGGCTACTGATTGAAAAGTACAAAAAATATCTTGACAAAATGCTATCCCTTACAGAAAAAGAAATCAAGAGAACAAGAGCAAGTGAAACATTTAACAAGCTGGCAAATTTTTATAACAAGCTGTTTACTGAAATTAAAGATTTTTTTTATGGATTTTTAAATCAAAATGTTTTAAACGGCTATAGATATTTTGAAGAAAAAGGATGTATAGAAATAATTACTTGCAATGCAACCCACGGGTTCTTACCTTTACTTCAACCAGAAATCCAATCTGTAGAGAGACAAATTGAGCTTGCAGTCAAAACTCACGAAAAATTTTTTGGGAAAAAGCCAAAAGGCATTTGGCTTGCAGAATGTGCATATTACGATGGGCTTGATAGCATATTAGCTAAGCATGGTATAGAGTATTTCTTTTTAGATTCTCATGGATTGATTTTTGGAAAGCCAACTCCAAGATACGGTGTTTTTGCACCTGTTTATACACCATCAAAAGTAGCAGCATTTGGAAGAGACCCAGAGTCTTCAAAGCAAGTATGGAGTGCAAAGGAAGGATACCCGGGAGACCCTAACTACAGAGACTTTTATAGAGATATAGGTTTTGACCTTGAATTTGATTATATTAAAGACTATATAAGCCCGGATGGAATTAGAGTTTATACAGGAATAAAATATTACAGAGTAACGGGAGATGTTGACCTTGCCCACAAACAGCCATACGACCCGGATAAAGCAAAAGAAATGACAAAGGTTCATGCCGGACATTTTCATATATCAAGAGAAAAACAAATGGAATATCTTGGTAAATTTATGGATAGACTGCCGTTAATAGTTTCTCCTTACGATGCAGAACTTTTTGGCCATTGGTGGTTTGAAGGACCAGAATTTTTATATAATCTTTTTAAAGAAATTGATAAACATAAACAATTTAAAGCAATTACACCATCTGAATATCTAAATATATACCCAGAAAACCAAGTAATCAGACCATCTCCATCATCTTGGGGCGATAAAGGATACTATGAAGTATGGATAAATCCAAAAAATCACTGGGTTTATAGATATTTACATCAAATGGAAAGAGATTTAGAAAGCTTAAAATCTAAATATAACAACAATCAAAGAGTCTTAAAACAGTTGGAAGTTCAGCTCCTACTGGCTCAAAGTAGCGATTGGACATTTTTAATAACAACAGAAACAGCTCAACAGTATGCAACAAACAGATTGAAAGAACACATAAGCCATTTTTACACATTGAAAGAACAGTTAGAGATGGGTAAAATAGATAAAGAGTATTTAAAATTTTTAGAGTATAAATACAGTATTTTTGGATAAAGAATTAGGTATTTTTATAAAATCTTAGATAAGAAGATCCTTCGGACTAAAGTCCTCAGGATGACAGGAAAAGGTTGATTTATGGGCATCAGAGAAAAGGCAACTTTATTTGTCATTCTGCAGCCGGCAAAGAATCTCTTACTTTTATTGAATTTCTAACCCGACGTATTTAGAGTAAAATATAGTATTTTTAGCGATTAGGAGGTATTTTTACTTGGAAGAGAAAATAAATGAATGTTTAAAACTGCAAGATGAACTTAACAAAAAGATTGATGTAAATTGGAAAAATATAAGAACAAGAGAGGATTTTTTTAGAGCTATATGGCTTGAATGTGCTGAATCTGTTGAATCTTTACCTTGGAAATGGTGGAAAAAAATTGAACCGGATATAGAAAATCTTGAAATTGAACTTGCTGACATATTTCATTTTGTATTATCATTGGTTCTTATGGAGAGAAACCCGGATTTAAGTTATTTTTACAAGGGTTTAAGCAAAGACTTCTCAGATTTAAAAGATATAGAAGGTGATTATATTAACCATTATTTAGCACAAAAGTATAAAGAAGAAGAAAATACAAAAATTTACATCTATCTAATAGAAAGGGTAGCAGAAAAAGCCTTAAGGCAAGATTTAAATGGCGTGTTATTTTTCTTTGGTATGGTTGTCTCGGAAGTCTTTGATTTTGATAAATTATACCTTCTCTATATCGGCAAAAATATACTCAATCATATAAGACAAGAAAAAGGTTATAAATCCGGAAGCTATCAAAAAGTAATTGGTGGCTTAGAGGATAACAAATATTTATTAAAAGCAATCAAAGAGGTAAACTCAAAAGATGAACTTGAAGAAAAGTTAAGAAATGTTTTCGAAAATTTGGAGGTAAAAAATAATGAATGAACCAGGTTATTTTTTCATAGGACAGCTATTTTGGTTAATTTTCCTCTTTTTGTTTATATTCCCTATAATTCAAGCCCAGATGCTTCAGTGGAGTAGAGAGAGAATATTAAAAGCTATAGAAGAAAAATATGGCTCTAAGGTAATCACATTAATCCATAGACAAGAGACAAGGTCGTTGTTTGGATTTTTTATGATGAGGATGATAACCATAGAAGATTCAGAGGCTGTTTTAAGGGCAATCAGAATGACTCCAAAAGATAAGCCTATAGATTTTATAATACATACTCCCGGCGGGATAGCCTTGGCTGCAACACAGATAGCAAGAGCTTTAGTAGCACATCCAGCAAAAGTAAGGGTAATAGTACCACACTATGCAATGTCTGGCGGGACGTTAATAGCATTAGCTGCAGACGAAATAGTCATGGACCCATTTGCAGTTTTAGGACCTGTTGACCCACAGCTTGGAATGGAACCGGCAGCATCCTTAGTAAAGATAGAACAGTTGAAAGAGCCAAAAGATATAGATGATCAAACGCTTGTTAAAATTGACATGAGTAAAAAAGCTTTAAAGCAGATGAAAGACACAGTTAAAGAAATTCTTATAAAAAAAGGACATAGTGAAGAAAAGGCTGAATTTATAGCGAATGAACTATCTCAAGGAAAATGGACGCATGACTATCCGCTTACCTACGATTATCTAAAATCTTTGGGACTAAACGTAAGCACCGAAATGCCGGAAGAAGTTTATGCTTTGATGGATTTATATCCTCAACCGACAGGAATTCCTGCTGTCCAATATTTACCAGAACCACCGGTAAAAAGACCGGAGGCAATTAAGAAATGAAAGTAAATTTAAAAAACACATTTATTACAGGACTTTTTGTTTTAATACCTATAAATAGTTACATTTTGGGTTGTAAAGACCGTTTTATCAGCGGTAAATAATCTAATACTTCCTTACATTGAAGAGCTTGGTATTCCGGTTCCTCATATTCCCGGTCTTGGGATATTAGTAACTTTAAGCATCATCTTTCTTCTTGGACTTTTAGCTCAAAATTATTTTGGCAAGAGATTACTGGAATATTGGGATAAATTTATTTCAAAAATTCCTGTAGTGAGCTCTATTTACAATGCAACAAAGCAAACGATGGAAACATTATTCTCAAAGAAAGAAAATTTCTCAAAGGTTGCTCTTGTTAGGTATCCACATAAAGACACCCTTGCGATAGGCTTTGTGGCTAATGAGTTAAAAATATGTAATGAACATTATTACATTGTTTTTATACCGGCAGCAATAAACCCAACTTCTGGGTTTGCCATAATGGTAAAAAAAGAAGACCTTATTCTTACAGATTTAACCGTTGAAGAGGCAACAAGAACTATACTTTCTGGTGGATTAGTTATTAAAAAACAAATAAAATTATTAGAAAATCAAAAAACAGAAGAAGCAAAGGTTGTAGAAAACGGAGAAAAAAATGCCGTATGAAGATTTAAGGGAGTTTATATCAGACCTTGAAAAAAACGGAGAGTTAATCAGAGTAAAAAGTAAAGTTAGTCCGATTCTTGAAATAACTGAACTTGCGGATAGAATGTCAAAACTTCCAAAAGGTGGAAAGGCTTTACTTTTTGAAAATGTTGAAGGATACGAAAACATCCCGGTTTTAATTAATGCCTTTGGAAGTGAAAAGCGTATGAAAATGGCGCTGGGCGTTGAAAATTTTGAAAGTATCGGCTGGAAATTATATAAGATCTTAAAACCAGAAATTCCTAACACATTTTTAGACAAGTTAAAAAAACTGCCAGAACTGAAAAAACTAAACGATGCTTTGCCTGTTGTTGTCAAAGATGGAAAATGTAAAGAAATAATCAAAAAAGGTCAAGATGTAAACATCTTTGATTTTCCGGTTTTAAAATGCTGGCCAAAAGATGGTGGAAGATTTATAACACTTCCAATAGTCATTTCGAAAGACCCGGAAAATGGAATAAGAAATGTAGGAATGTACAGGATACAGCTTATAGATAGAGACAAAGTGACAGTTCATTGGCAGATCCATAAAGGTGGTTCTCATCATTTTTGGAAGGCTAAAAGGCTTGGTGTTAAAATTCCTGTTGCCATAGTAGTAGGTGCAGACCCTGTTCTTACTTACTGTGCATCTGCTCCACTGCCTGAAGATGTAGACGAATTTTTATTTGCTGGCATTATCAGAGATAGAGGTGTTAAGCTTGTAAAATGTGAAACGGTTGATTTAGAAGTTCCGGCAGATGCAGAAATTGTGATAGAAGGATACATAGACCCAAGCG
>NZ_ABZS01000020.1 GCF_000173615.1 Sulfurihydrogenibium yellowstonense SS-5
ATAAATATGGAAACAAGATTTTTAACATAAAAAACAATAAAAATGATAGGAATAGCATAAATAAAAAATAAATATATGTAAACATAACGATCTTCCTTTTAATATCTTCATTGTTTTGATTTAATTTCTCAAATAACCACGGAACATAGGCCTTATTAAAAGAATCTGCTATTAGTGCTAGTGCCATTCCTAACTGCAATCCAACCATATAAATTCCAACTTTTTCTAATCCAAGCAAGTTATTTATTATAAATCTATCTGTTAAAGTCATAAGCATACCACCAATCGTGTGAGGAATAATTGGAACACCAAATTTTAAAGCATGTTTTATATAATAAAAATTTATTTTTTTTACTGTATAATGCTTATATAAAATAAAAAAAGCCATAATTCCAAAAAATAAGACTGATAAAATTTGTGCCAATAGTCTACCTTTCCAACCCAAAAGTAAGATTATTACAAATAAAATTGTTAGTAAAGCATTAAACAAAGACTGACCAATTTGTATCTTTGCGTATTTAAAAGCAAGTAATTTGGCTTGATATATTACTAATAAACAATTTATAACAAATTGAAAAAAGCTAACAAGAACAACAGTCCATATCCAAGAAGTAGGAATTCCTGTGAGATTTGAGATATAATTAGCTAATAGATTATATAATAAAAATGTAAAAGAAGAGCTTATGAAAAGAATAATTAAGCTATTCCATATATACTCTTTATGGTCATTTATTTTTTCATCAAAATATGCTCTATTGATCGCACCATAAACACTTAATCCCGTAAAAACAGATGTTATAGATAAAAGTAATGCATACATGCTCACAATTCCATATTCTTCTGGGGATAAATATCTTGTCAGCAAAGGAAGCAATAAAAATGGAATAGCAGCGTTAATTATAGAAGAAAGTGTGTATATTCCAGATGCTTTAAAAAGAGATGAGTTTAAGATTTTATAAATTAATTGGATCATTTTAAAAATTTTTCTTTTAGTATTATTTCAGCAAGTTTAAAGTCTAATTCTTCATCTATATCTATAGAACTTTTTTTATCCATTATATAAGCATATATATTTTTCTTTAAAAAGAATGTATTCTCTTCTATAAGCTTTTTGGTTTTACAAATATATATAGCTCCATTTAATCTATAAAATTTAGGTAAATCTTGACTTCTTTTATGCTTTATATCTTCTGATATAAAATTTTCCATACTTAAACTTTCTGGTAATATATTGCACCATAGAGGAGAATGATCAACTTCTGTTACAGAAATTATAGCATCTGCATTTAATTTTATAAGCTGTTCGATAGCTTCATCTATATGGTTAGACGTTCTTAGCGGAGAAGTTGGTTGTAATAAAACTATAAAATCATATTTTTTATCAATATTTTCTATAATATGTTTTACAACATCTACTGTTTTAGCAGTGTCGGAGGCTAATTCTATAGGTCTTTTTATAGTCTTTATTTTATAGTTCTCTACAACTTTAATAATATCATCACTATCTGTAGATAATATAATTTCGTCGAGATATTTACTTTGCATAGCACTTTCAACTGTCCACAATAACATTGGTTTGCCTGATAATAGTAAAATATTTTTATTTGGTAACCTCTTACTTCCTCCTCTCGCAGGGATTATGGCTAAAAACGTTTTCCCGTTATACATAATTACACGCCTTCAAGTATTTTTAATGTTTTTTTATATTCATCCCATTGCCCAGTATCAAGATAATCGCTTTCATTGATAGGATATGCCAAAACTTTATGATTATTTTCTATAAGCATATGAATCAAATTTGGCATATCTAAATATTTTTTTTCAGGAATATAAGCAAGAATACTCTTATTGATTAAGTAAACTCCCGTATTAATCTGAAAAGTCATCTCTGGTTTTTCATTTATTTTCCTTACAAAATTATTTTCTCCTGTCTCTACAACTCCATAAGGAACTTTGTAATGTTTGATAGATGTAATAGTTGTAAAATCCGCTTTTGTTCCCATATGAGTTTTTAAAACATCTAAATAGTTAATTTTAAGTAAGATATCACAATTTGATACAAAAAAATTTTCACTATCAATATCTTTGAGAAGAGATAATGCTCCAGCGGTTCCATAAAAATTATCTTCCCATAAAAATTCAATCGAATAATCTTTATCAATAGCATTAAAGTAAGATTCTATGAGCTTACCTTTGTAATTAAGTATCAGAATAAATTTATAGTACCCCAAATTTTTTAAAGCTATCTATAATATGCTCAACTATTGTTTTATCTTTAACTGGCAACAATGGTTTTGGTAATACCTTTGTAAAAGAATCTAATCTTGTTCCTTTGCCACCAGCCATTATTACCACAGAAATGTCAATTTTTCCCTTGGGTTCATAGTATTCAAATTTATCTTCAAATAAATCTATCCAAACAATATAATCGACTACTCTCTTTTGATTATCTATAACAGGTAAAATTTCTACTTTATTTTCTAACATTATTTGTTTTGCCTTTTCTTTTGAATCATCAGAATATATAAACTTTGGATTTTTATTGTATATATTTTCAATATTTCCTTCTATTGTTCCTGTGTTTAATATATATCTTCTAATATCTCCATCAGTAATTGTTCCTAAGAGATGATTATTTTTATCTACAACTATTAAAACTTTTTCTCCAATTTCGTTAAATTTTTTCAGTGCTTCTTTTATTGTTGAATTTGGAGAAATGAAAAGGTTTTTCACGAAACTAATCCTCAATTTCAAAATTTATTTCATAAAACTTTTTAATTATGCTTATTTTGCTATGCTTTAAGATATTTTTTATCTTTCTTGCACTATTTCCATCCCCATATGGATTACTAATGTTTTTTATAGTTTCTCTAAATTTTTTATCAAATATTATATCCAAAGCTCTTTTTATATCTTCCTCAGTTCCTTTACAATCAATTATGCTTTTAGCTCTTATCCTGCCTTTCTGTCTATCCCCTATATTTATTGTTGGAACTTTTAAGGATGGAGCTTCTATTATTCCGCTTGAAGAATTTCCGACAACCGCATCTACATATTGCATAATTGATAAATAATTTAATTGTCCTAATGAAGTAAATAATATTGCTTTATGGTTATTTTCTTTAACAAACTCTTCTATTAATTTAATGATTTTCCTTCCTTCTGTATCAGCATTTGGTTTTGTAAATATAAATAAAGTATCTTCCATTTCTCTTAAAACATTTAATAGTGCTTTAAATTCTTTCTCGGATTCATCTTTTTTTAATGTTACAGGATGATAAGTTATTAATAAGTTCTTAGATTTAAATTTAATATCAAGCTTACTTTCTATCTCATCCTTATTTAATAGTTTCATTTTTTTTATATTATCAATACCTAATGCACCCACATTAAACACTCTCTCAGGTTCTTCACCTAACTGTATAACACGCTTTCTATATTCTTCTGTAGATGTGAAATGTAAATAAGATAATTTTGTTATAGAATGTCTAAATGCATCATCTATTGCACCTTCTGTTATTTCTCCACCATATAAATGTGCTATTGGTATTCTATTTACAAAACTTGCTATTGCAAAAGCAAGTGCTTCAAATCTATCTCCAAGAACAACTGTAATATCTGGTTTTAGTCTATTCAAAGCATCTGTATATCCTATCATTCCTAATCCCATCGATTTTACTATTCCTGATGGAGTATCTGAGCTCAGTAGCATTTCAACTTTCTCATCTATATTAAAACCATCCTTTTCTATCTGTTGGTATGTTAAACCAAACTCTGGGCTTAGATGCATACATGAGGCAACAATTTGCAGTTCTAAATCTGGATCTGACTTTATCTCGTCCATTAATGGTTTTAATAATCCATATTCCGCTCTTGTTCCAGTAAAAATACATACTTTTCTTTTTCCCATTAATTAATCCTTAAAGCTCTATTAATTCATCTTCTTTATAGTCTTTTAATGCAACTTTACCTAAAACTTCATACCATCTCATGGGAGATATTCCATTTCCCGGTCTTTTAACAGTGATATTATCTTCAGTAAAAATCTCACCTTTTTTAATTTCTCTTTTTGCAACAATACTTTTTCTTGCAATATCCTTATTCTTTAGTTCTGATTTGGATGGTTTTTTTATTCCATTACCCAACGATTTTTCAATATTTCTAATTGCATCTATCATTGCTTTAAGTTCATGAGGTTCTAAGCTTGCTTTATGATCTGGTCCTTCCATATTTTTATCAAGAGTAAAATGTTTTTCTATAACGCTTGCACCTAATGCGACTGCCGCTATAGGTACCTCAATTCCAAGTGTATGGTCTGAATATCCAACTTTCACCTTAAGTGCTTCTTTTATAGTAAGCATAGCTAAAAGATTAACATCCTCATATGGAGTAGGATATTCTGTGTTGCAGTGTAGTATAGTTATATCTTCTTTTTTTGTTCCACAAGAAGTTAAAATATCCAAAGCATCTTCTATTTCTCCTAAATCAGCCATACCAGTGGATAAAATAACCTTTTTTCCAAGCTTTCCTATCTTTTCTAAATAAGGTAGGTTTGTAATCTCACCACTTGGGATTTTAAAGATTTCAAGCCCCAGATCGTCTAGAAAGTCTATACTTTCAAAATCAAAAGGAGTTGATAAAAACATAATATTTAATTTATCACAATATTCTTTTAAAACTATAAAATCGTCAAAAGATAACTCTAGCTTTTTTACCATCTCCAGTTGAGAGTCAATTTCCCCAGTGGTTTGTTTTTGATATTCTGCTTTTGGAGCATATTTAGAAATAACTTTTTCAGCCTTGAATGTTTGAAATTTAATGGCATCAGCTCCACACTCTTTCGCTACTTCAATCATTTTTTTTGCAATTTCAATGCTTCCATTATGATTAACACCTGCTTCAGATATTATAAAGGTTTTATTTTCCATAGATTACCTCATTTAAAATAGAAATATTAGATATATCTTTTACATTTATAAATTTTATTCCCAATTTCTCACAAACTGAATCAGTGTAAACATCATCGCCAATGTAAACCATTTCGTTTCCCTCTATTTTAAAGTATTCTAATGCCTTGATAAACATTAATAAATCTGGTTTTCTTTTATTTCCGTAATCATCAGATATAAGGATTAGATCAAATAAATTATCTATATTAAGTGCTTTTAATTTTGATGTTTGGCTTTCCACTCTTCCATTGGTTATTAGACAAAATTTAAGCTTACTTTTTAAAACAAAATCTATGATTTCTTTTCCTATATTAGATAGTTGAAGGATTGGTGGTTTATAATTCCTATACAGCGGTAAGATCGTAGTTTTAACATAGAATTCCCATTCTGACCTTTCTATCTTTAATAATTGAAGACAAATATCAAAAATCCTATCTCTATCATTTTTTTTAAATTTATCTATTAATAACTTTAATAGCATATTTTTATCAATACCAAAATCATTTTCTATTTTCTCAGCAACTACCATAAACGCACCTTTTTCAAATTCTATTTGCTCATAGAGGGTATTATCTAAATCAGTTCCTATAACTTTTATCATGATTATCCTCTATCCAATAAAAAGCATTATCGTATCTTGACATTACTGTATTAATAACAGTCCTATTATAGTTTTTAATTGGCAGTACTTTTTCTTTATTAATTCTTTTTTTTATATGTTCAATAAAATTTGCCCCAGCATAATATGATAATGGGTATCCCCCGCCAAATCTTGGATTAATTTCTGTAAGATATAATTTGTTCCCCTTTCTCATAATTTGTATATTGATAACCCAATCAAACTCTATCATATCTGTGATTTTTTTTATCAAATCTGTAATTTCATCATCATTGATAATGATAGCTTGTTCTACTTCTCCAGCTCGCACTTTTAATCTTTTCCTTTGGCTTAATTCTATAAGATTCCCATCATATAAAAATGCATCAACAGTTACTTCGAAATCAAAATCTATATATTCTTGAACAATATAGTTTTTAGTATCAATTTCAAAAGCTTCTACCAAAGACTTAACTTTGTTTTTTTCGTTTTTCAATTTAAAAATGCCTATTGATGATGATCCAAATCTTGGCTTCAACAGCAAGCTATTAGAATTTATAACGTTTTTTGTACTGCTAAGATAGTCCTCCACTAAATAAGTTATGGGCACATTAATTTTGCTACTGAAAAAATCAAATGTTTTGAGCTTATCCATTGCTATATCCACTGAACTAAAAGGTGAAATCATTATTTCAATCCCATAAGTTTTAAATTTTTCTTTTGCCAAAGAATATTTAATTAATTCATGATCGATTAGTGGCACAATCAAGCAAGCATTTTCCTTTAATCCTATTTCTAATAAAATATTTAAGTAACTTTCATCTATCACCTTTGGTGCTATATACTTTTTATCTACAATTTTTAGACAAGGTGCAATATGATTATATTCATAACCAACAATTTGAAATTCTCTAATAGCATCTTTTATTATCTGTATCAATTCAACCCTTCTCCCACAGGAAGTAAATATTAAACTTTTCATAACACAACCCCACTTGGAATATTAACCAATCTTTCTTCAATTTTATATACATTCTCTAAATTATAGCTAAAACAATCTTTATAAATAGGTAGTTTATTCATTAATACCCAGGCTGGTCTACACAATACACCATTTTCATGAGAAAATTCTAAAAATTCATCTCTTTCTTCTCTATCTCTTAAAAAGATAGCATTTAACCAATAATTTGATGTTGCATATTCTGGCTCAGTAAAGAATTCCACACCCAACCAATCTAAAAACTCTTTATACTTCATAGCTAAATCTCTTTTTATTTTAACAAATTTTTCTAAATTTTCAAGTTGTGCTAAAAGTAAAGATGCATTTAAATTAGGCATCCTATAATTATAACCAATTTCATCATGATAATACTCCCACTTATGTTGTACCTTTGCCGTAGTCGTTAAGTGCTTAGCTTTTTTTGCCAATTCTTCATCAGATGTCAAAATAACCCCACCACCACCTGAGGTTACAATTTTATTTCCGTTGAAACTTATTATTCCAAGTTTTCCAAACGTTCCTGTATGTTTGCCCTTGTAAAAGCTTCCAAGAGACTCTGCTGCATCTTCCACGACTGGAATGTTATATCTATTTGCTATCTCTATAATTTTATCAATTTTACAAGGATGACCAAAGGTATGCATTGGAACTATAGCTGTTATTTTTCTGTTTGTTAATTTATTATAAACTCCATCATCCTTAACGAGACAACTTTCAGCTAAAAAACTTTCTAAACTTTTAGGACTCATTCCAAGTGTATCATTATCAACATCTACAAATGTTGGATAGGCTCCACAGTATGAGATTGCATTACATGTTGCAACAAACGTCAGCGGCTGAGTAATTACTTCCGTGTTTGGTTTCACTCCAGAAAGCAGAAGTGCTATATGTAATGCAGATGTACCATTTACTGTTGCTATTGCGTACTTTGAGCCAGTAAAATCCGCCATAAATTTTTCTACTTTGTTTACATATTCCCCAATACTTGACACATATGAAGATTTGATCGTATCTAATACATATTTTTCTTCATTTCCAACAAAAATTGGCTCATGTAATGGAACTATATCTTTTTTGTAAAGCCCTTTAATAAAATCTATAATTTTTCTATATTTATCTTTATACATTGTAAACCCACGGTTTATATATTCTTAAATTTTCTTCATTTTTGAACCACTCTATGGTTAATTCAAGACCTCTGTCTATATCAGTTTCAGGAATCCATCCAGTTAGTTCCTTTAATTTCTCATTTGAACCAAGGAGTCTTTCAACTTCACTATTCTGCGGACGAATTCTTACATCTTCACTTACAATTTTAGCATTTGGATTGATTTTGTTAATTAATTTTTTTGCAAGGTCTTGAATGGATATTTCAGATTGAGTAGCAATATTTACCTCTTTACCTATTGCACTATCGCACTCAGCAAGTCTAACAAAGCCTTCTACAGTATCTTTTACATATACTAAATCTCTGGTTGGATGTAATGAACCAAGCTTAATTTCCTCATAACCAGAAAGCAATTGAGTAATAATTGTTGGAATAACAGCTCTTGCAGATTGCCTTGGTCCATAGGTATTAAAAGGTCTAACTATAACTACTGGTAAATCAAAACTTCTGTAAAAACTCTCAGCTAAATAATCAGCAGCAATTTTTGTAGCAGAGTAAGGCGATTGTCCCTGTTTTGGATGGTCTTCTGTAATCGGAACAAATTTGGCAGTTCCGTATACTTCAGAAGTTGATGTAATTAAAACTTTTTCTATCGAATAATCCATACAAGCTTGTAATATATTTAAAGTTCCATTTATGTTTGTTTCAACATAACTTTCTGGTGAGATATAGCTGTAAGGAATGCTAATTAAGGCCGCTAAGTGAAAAACTACGTCTACACTTTTAACAGCTTTTCTTACAGAATCTGAATTCCTAATATCGCCAGTAAAAATTTCTATTTTATCAAGAACTTTTTTATCAAAGCTATCGAGCCACCCCCACTTATTTAGAGAATTATATTTGACAAAAGCTACTACTTCACATCCCTCTTCTAAAAGTCTTTCTACAAGATGACTTCCAATAAACCCACCAGATCCTGTAACTAAAACTCTCTTGTTTTTCAATTCCATTTAAAATTAAAACCTCCATTAGTTAATAATCTCTTGCTTATATTTTTACCATAAATAATAAGTTTTTTCTCAAAATAATTCCAAGAAATTAAGGAAACTACTACAGTAAGAATAGATACTAAAACAATAAAAGTAGAGGTTGATTTATTCTTAGGTCTTTCAAGAAATAAACAGCATAATCGTGTATTATAGGATGTAAGAGATAGACTCCGTAAGTAGCTATACCTAACTGATAAAAAGAAACTCTTATAAATTTAGGAATAAAATTAAAATATTCAAACTTGTAAAAAGCAATAACAAGTAATATAGAAGCTAAAATAAATACTAATCTATTATAGCCTGTGACAATGTTTTATTTGATCTCCATGAACCGGATGTTTTACAAATATTGAAAGAGAAAGTAAAAAGAATAAAATAACGATAAATGGATTAAATTTTTTATCTTTTAAATTAAAAAATATTGCAATACCTGACATGTAAAGAAATAGATTATTCATCGGATTTATGTACTCCACTCATTGACTTGCTAAACTTTTTGATAGATCTAAATAAAAAAAAAGCGAAATAACCAGTAATAAAAAATGATAGTAAAACTAACATATTTCCTACAATTAAGAATTTTCTATAAAAATAAATAAAAAAAGGTGTTAAAAAATAATAAACCATTTCATTCCCTATTGACCATGCTCCAGTGTTTATATATTCCATTGGTACCATAAAACCGAATAAAGTTGTAAGGTTTAACAATAAATTTTAAGAGAAGGAACTTCTTTTCTTTCCAGAATATAAAGTAAAATTACAGCAAATATACAAAGCCACAACAACGGCCATATTCTAAATATTCTTCTTATATAAAAAGCTATCGATGATTTTAAATCGTTTATAAAATGAGAGTAGGCAACAGCTATACTTAATCCAGATAGAATAAAAAAGATCGAAACAGCATAAATCCCTAACCGTCCAAGTAGTGTAGAGGCACCTGGATGATATAAATTCCAAGACGTTAAATGATAAATCATAACAGATAGAGCCATTATGCCTCTAAGGTAATCTAATGATTCTATTCGGTCTGTCCCTATATTATTTATATATTCCCTATATTATTCATATATTATAATAATTATTATTATAAACGTCGAGAGAGAAATTCAATAAAAGTATGAGATTCTTCGCTTCGCTCAGAATGACAAAAAGGGTTATCCTTTCTCTGATGCTTACCATTCAGCCTTTCTCAGTCATCCTGAGGCTGTAAGCCGAAGGATCTCTTTTTTAAATTCTATAAAAACCACTAATTTCTCACCCAAGGTATATATTATTATAATTATTATTATAATTTTTTTCTCCTAATTTTTATAAAAATATTACTGATATTCCTCATAAGTCTTTAAAATACCTTCCTCTAAACTTGTTTTTGCTTTCCAACCAAGCTGATTTATTTTACTAACATCTAAAAGCTTTCTTGGAGTTCCATCTGGCTTAGTCAAATCATGCATTATCTCACCTTTAAATCCTACAATATCCTTAATCAAGATAGCAAGGTCTTTAATCTTAATATCCTTTCCAGTTCCAACGTTTACAAAGTAGTCTTTACACAACTTAGCCATATCTGGAGCATCTATATTTTCCATCAAGTACACACAAGCATCAGCAAGGTCATCAACATATAAAAATTCACGATAAACTTCACCAGACCCCCAAATGGTTAGCGAAACCTTAGAGGTAATAGATACTATACCAAGTTTGGATAAAACTTTTAGAATACTATCATTATCATTAAAATCAACCTCTTTATCTAAACCAAAACCTATTGGATATTTTCTAAAATCTTTTTTTATTCCTTCAATGTCTCCTTGTTCTAATAACTTAGCTAAATGAAATTTCCTTATTAAAGCTGGTAGCACATGAGATGTTTCAAGGTTAAAATTGTCATTTGGACCATACAAATTTGTAGGCATAATAGAAATAAAGTTAGTCCCATACTGCTGATTGTAATATCTAACAAGTTTTATAGCAGAGATTTTGGCAATGGCATAAGCTTCGTTGGTTGGTTCTAAACTTCCTGTTAGCAAATACTCTTCTTTCATAGGCTGTGGAGCATATTTTGGATAAATACATGAAGAGCCTAAATTTAAAAGCTTTTTTACTCTGTATTTATATGCTGATTGGATAACATTTAGAGCTATTGCTAAATTATCATAAATAAATTCAGCTGGGTAGGTGTTGTTTGCGAATATTCCACCAACTTTTGCGGCAGCAAGAAATACATAGTCTGGTTTCTCTTTTTCAAAAAATCTTTCAACCTCTCCCTGTCTTCTTAAATCAACCTCTGATTTATCCTTAGTTATTATATTTGTATAGCCTTTTTCTTTTAATTTTCTAACAATAGCAGAGCCAACTAATCCCTTATGTCCAGCTACAAATATCCTCGCTTCTTTTTCCATGTAAAGCATCCTCATATTTTTTAAATATAAAACTATTTTTCAGCTATTACGTCGGGTAAGAAATTCAATAAAAGTAGGAGATTCTTCGCTTCGCTCAGAATGACACTTTTCGGTAGTTCTTTGTCATCCTGAGGACTTTAGTCTGAAGGATCTCCTTATCTAAATTTTGTTAAAATCCTTAATTTCTTACCCCAAGGTATTTTTAAATATAATACTATCTTTCACGTAATTTTTCATAGAAAGAGTATTCATGATTAGTCCAACCATAACCAAGCTCTTTGGAAATTTTTATCCCTTCTCCTTTTGGCTTTATTCCATTTTGAAGAAGGTCATAGTCTACCATTATTTTAACTAAATGCTCAAATTTTACTACCGGCTCCCAGCCTAGTTTTTGCTTAGCTTTTGTTATATCTGCTTGTAAAAATTCAACCTCTGTTGGTCTAAAATACCTTGGGTCTATTTCAACCACAATATCTCCCGGTTTAACATAATCGGCATGATTTGATACAACAGATTTAACAATACCTTTTTCTTCTATACCTTCCCCTCTCCATTCAAGCTCTATCCCTGCATAACTAAATGCAAAATTTACAAATTCTTTAACTGTATGACTTTCTCCCGTTCCAACTACATAATCATCTGGATTGTCTTGTTGAAGCATTAACCACATCATTTTTACATATTCAGGAGCATAACCCCAGTCTCTTTTTGCATAAAGGTTCCCAAGGTAAAGAATTTTTTGCTTACCGGCTATAATGTTAGCTAAAGCTCTTGTTATCTTTCTGGTAACGAATGTTTCTCCTCTTCTTGGGCTTTCATGGTTAAACAAAATACCATTACAAGCAAAAAGGTTATAAGCTTCTCTATAATTTACTGTCATCCAGTAAGCATAAACTTTTGCAGCTGCATAAGGACTTCTTGGATAAAAGATTGTATTTTCATTTTGTGGTGGGGAAGCTGCTCCAAACATCTCCGAGGAAGAGGCTTGATAGAATTTTGCCTTTACTCCACTTCTTCTAATGGCTTCAAGGAGTCTTGTTGTTCCAAGTCCTGTGATATCTCCTGTGTATTCAGGCATATCAAATGACACTTTAACGTGAGATTGAGCTCCAAGATGGTAAATTTCATCTGGTTTTATTTTCCAAATTATTTCAGTAAGGACTCCAGGGTCAGAAAGGTCGCCATAATGTAAAAATAACCTTGCGTTTGGGTCGTGAGGGTCAACATAGATATGGTCTATTCTTTGTGTGTTAAAGGTTGAACTTCTTCTGATAATACCATGAATTTCATAACCTTTTGACAATAAAAATTCAGCTAAATAAGACCCATCTTGTCCAGTTATGCCAGTAATAAGCGCGATTTTTTTCATACTAAATACATCCTCCATAATATTGTCATATAAAATCATTTAGTACTTTTCTGCAGAGATATATTTTATTAAAGTCAAAATAAAAGTTTACAGTGATTGAATCAAACTTTTCCGCTATTATTATAATATAAGCATTATCAAAATCAAGATTAAACTTTTGCTTTATTAATACCAATTGCTTCATATCCTTTAATGACAATCTGGCAACGGATATTTCAGATTTGAATAATTATTCTAAAAAATCGTCAAACACAGATTCTTTTTTAAGTTTAAACAAGATTACTCCGAAGAGTATAACGAAAACTCAGATATAAAAAGAAGTTTACTGTCAATCTTTTCAAAGAAAATTTTACATTCTTTTGATCTTTCCTGTTCAAGTAATAGTTCTAACCAAATGTTAGTGTCTATCAAATACATCTTCTGCCATCATTCTAAGGCTTTATGCTGTAATTCAACAGAAGTATATTTATCTTTAAATTCAGATAGCCCGCCTGCCCATGAAAGAGTTGGTTTTTTCTTTTCTGTTTCCTCTCTTTTTCTTTTTTCTAACAAAAACAATGCAAAGTCTTCAACTTCTTTTATTAAATCTTCTGGTAATTCTTTTATAATATCCTCTAATTTTTTAGCTTCTCGCATGATTTTTTATCTCTAATATTAAGGTTATTAACCAGCCTTAAATAACTCTCCTAACACCTTCCATACACATCATTAAATCTTACAATATCATCCTCTTCCACATACTCACCAACTTGTACTTCTATTAGCTCTAACG